>JAFJTK010000092.1 GCA_017880265.1 Candidatus Pelagibacter sp.
TTCAAAATTTCTTGATGATAATATTTATAAAATTGAAAAAAAGATAAAAAATTTTATTAGAAATATCATTTTAATTATAGAAGATGATAAAATTTTAGAAATAGGTATTTCATTAAAAAAAAAAAATTACGAAAAAAGTGAAAATCAAAAACAGTTAGAAAACAGTTTAGTTGAAGTCAAAGATATTTTTAAAGAAAATTACCAAGATCTGTTAATTATGCATATGGTCATTGTCGAAAAAGAAAATAATTTTTTATTAAATAATGCAAATAACAATGACGATTATCTTTTTTTAGAAGTAAATTTTATTTCTATTCCAAATAAATTCACTTTTTATTTTGATAAGTTGTTAGAAAATCATCAAATTAATATTAAACGCTATATGTCAGGTGACTATATTAAAAGTTTTTTTGATATAGAATCGAAAGAGTCGATGGAGTTATTTGTTATGGCAAATAAGTTAAATGACGGTTTAAATAAAAATGAAGTACAATTAATCTCAAAAAGCAAAGAAAATAGGGGTTTTTTTGAAAAATTTTTTCAATTATTTAGTTAAATGTGTTTTTTCTAGTAATATTTGTTGTTTTTAAAATTTATTAAAAGCAACTTAAAAGACAAATGTGTCTTATTTAACTCAAAAAACAATTAAAAATAATGTTTCATTTAATGGTGTAGCTTTGCACAGTGGATTAGATGTGAATATATGCATTAAACCAGCTGAGCCAAATTTTGGAATAGTTTTTAAAAGAGTTGATTTCAAAGAAAATAACTTAGTTTACCCAAATTTTATGAACGTCACTAATACTTCATTGAATACAACTATTGAAAATGAATTTGGAGTTAAAGTTTCAACCATTGAACATTTGATGGGAGCGTTGTTTGGATTAGGGATTGATAATGCATTAATAGAAATTGACAATGAAGAAGTTCCTATTCTAGATGGATCTGCAAAAGATTTTATTGAAAAGATTATTAGTTCTGGATTAGTAGTTAGTGAGTCTCCAATTAAAATTATCAAAATTAATAAAGAAATTAAATTTACAGATGGCGAGAGATTTATTTCCATAGAGCCATCTACTTTAAGCTTAGACATAGATTTTGAACTTAAGTATAAAAATCCAATAATTGGAAATCAAAAAAATAAAGTAAAAGTTTTTGAAGATGATTTGACTGATGTTTACAATTCAAGAACATTTTGTTTGTTCGAAGATATTGAATTAATCAAGAAAAATGGACTGGCGAAAGGTGGAAGTTTACAAAATGCAATAGTGGTTAAAGATGATGAGGTATTAAATCCTGAAGGTTTAAGAAATGATAAAGAATTTGTTAACCATAAAATACTTGATTGCATAGGAGATCTTTATACATCTGGCTATAGAATAATTGCTAAAATCAAATGCTCTCAGGGTGGTCATTATTTAACCAATCAGTTGCTTAGAAAAGTATTTGAAAACAAAGATAATTTCTCAATTCTTGAGATAAAAGAAAAAAACTTACCTCATACTTTAATAAATAGAAAATTATTAAAATCTATAGCTTAAAACAAACATATATTTTAAAAGCAATAATTTAAGGTATAATCTATTATGATCGTTCGTAATTATTTTTGTTTTTTTTTAATTATTTTGCTTTGCTTTTCTTGTTCAAAAAAAGAAATTGAAAAATCCACAATCAATGAAGTAAACCTAGAGTCTCAAATGATAGAAGCTTATCAAGAAGGGTTAAAGGAACTTAAGGCTGGAGATGTTCTTTTTGCAGCAAAGAAATTTAATGAAGCAGAAATATTATTTCCACAATCAGAATACGCACCAAAATCTGCGTTAATGGCAGCATACTCTTATTACTCTCAAAATTATTATGGTGACGCCGAGGCTGAATTAGTTAGATTTTTAAGAGTTTACCCTAATCATAAAGATATAGTATATGCAGAGTATTTATTAGGATTGTGTTACTATGAACAAATTGTAGATGAGAAGAAAGATCTTCAATCTATTATAGACGCTAAAAAAACATTTAAGAGTTTAATTTCTAAATATCCAGATACAGAATTTGCTACTGATGCGATGTTCAAAATTAATTTAATAGATGAAGTTTTAGCAGCTAAAGAAATGTATATTGGCAGATATTATGTTGATAGAAAAAAATGGATTTCTGCAATAAATAGATTTAGAGTTGTTGTAGACGATTATGATACCACAATCTATGTTGAAGAAGCAATTCATAGATTGGTAGAAATTTACTATACAATTGGAATTGAGTCAGAGGCGAAGAAATATGCTAACTTGTTAGGATATAATTATCAGTCATCTGAGTGGTATGAAAAATCATTTAGTGTATTTAATAAAAAATATAAAAAAGACATTATAAAAGATATAAAAAAAGAAAATAATTCTATATTAGAAAAATTTAAATCTCTATTTAGCTGAGATGAATAAAAAAAAAATAGAATCTGATTACAAAAAAAAAATTAATTTATTAACTAGCTATAATAAAAATTACTATGATGCTAACAAACCATTAGTATCTGACAAAGTATATGATGATTTAAAAAATAGTATTTTAATTCTAGAAAGTAAATATTCTTTTCTCAATTCAGAAAAATCACCATCAAAAGTTGTCGGATTTAAGCCATCTAAAAACTTCCAAAAAGTAACTCATAGAGCTCCAATGCTTTCATTGGCAAATGCTTTTGGAAGAGAAGATCTAATTAACTTTGAAAAAAAAATATTAAATTTTTTATCTAAAGATGATGATTTTAATCTTTCATATAGTGCAGAGCCAAAGATTGATGGAATATCAGCTTCATTGATATATAAAAATGGCGAGTTTAAGACTGGACTATCAAGAGGAGATGGAAAAGAAGGTGAAGATATAACAGTTAATCTTTCAACTATAAAAGATATTCCAAAAAAAATTGAGGCTAAAGATTTTCCAGAAGAAATAGATATTAGAGGTGAAGTATTTATACAAAATAGTGATTTTGAAAATTTAAAAGAAAAATTTGCAAATCCAAGAAATGCTGCATCAGGATCATTACGACAAAAAAACCCAGAGGATACCAAAAAAATTCCTTTAAAATTTATTGCTTATACTTTTGGCTATGAAAAAGGTCTTAAAGTAAAAAATCAAACAGATTTTTTAAAAAAATTAGATGTTTGGGGCTTTAAAACAAATCCATTAAATAAATTAGTTACAGGTGTTGACAATTTATTGATTAATTATTCTAAAATTGAAAATGATAGAGCAAAAATTGATTTTGATATTGATGGTATAGTTTATAAAATTAACGACTTTGAACTTCAAAAAAGACTTGGGAATGTTGCAAATTCACCAAGATGGGCTATCGCTCACAAATTTGCTTCCAATAAAGCTATGTCTAAAATTCTTAATATTGAAATTCAAATTGGAAGAACAGGAGCTTTAACACCAGTTGCAAAAATTAAACCAATTAATATTGGAGGGGTAATAGTATCTAATGCAACATTGCATAATGAAGACGAAATTGATCGAAAGGATATAAGAATTGGAGATTTAGCAACTATTGAACGAGCAGGAGACGTAATACCTCATATTCTTTCAGTTGATAAAACCAAGAGAGATAAAAAATCATTAAAATTTATTTTCCCAAAAAAATGCCCCTCATGTGGTTCTAAAACAATTAAAGAATTTAATAGTGTTACAAAAAAAGAAGATGCAGTTAGGAGATGTTCTAGTGAAGGATACGAATGTGAAAAAATTGCAATAGAAAAATTAAAACATTTTGTATCTAAAGAAGCTTTTAATATTGATGGCTTTGGTAAAAAAATAGTAGAAAATTTTTGGAAACTCAATTTAATAAAATTACCACAAGATATATTTAATTTAGATTTTAAAAAAATAGAAAATCTTGAAGGTTGGGGCAAACAATCAATGGAAAATTTAAAATATTCTATTAATCAAAGAAAAAATATTTCTTTAGAAAGATTAATCTATTCACTAGGTATTAGACATATTGGTATAGAAAATGCAAAAATTTTATCAAAATATTTTAAATCATTTTCAAATTTTATTAATTTTTCTAATGAACTAAATTCGGATGATATATTGAATATTGATGGAATTGGAGAAACTCAGCTTAAGTCAGTCAAAAATTTTTTTGATAATAAAGTTAATCTAAATATTTTAAAGGAATTGAAAAAAATTTTAGAGGTAAAAAATGTTGTTACTAAAGATAAAAATGGATTATTAAATGAAAAAACATTTATGGTTACTGGAAAACTAAATGGGATTAGTAGAGCAGAAGTAAAATCCTTAATAGAAGAAAATTCTGGATCTTCAGTAAGCACAGTAAGTAAAAAATTAAATTATTTAATCATTGGTGACAAACCAACAAAAAAGAAAGTTGATAAGGCAAAAGAACTAAAGATTACTATATTAAATCAAAGCCAATTTTTGAAAATGCTAAATATAAGTGGCTAGCCATTTTCTCTCATTAGGAGAAAGATATTTTGAAAGTTTTGAATAAACATCCAAATGATATTTAAACAGATAATCTTTTTCTGATTTAGTCAATAAATTAAAATTAATTAAATCCTTTTCTATTGGAGCAAGAGTTAAATTTTCAAAGCATATTTTTTTTTTATCTTTTTTAACAAACACCAGGTTCTCTATTCTGATACCATAAGAACCTTTTTTATAATAACCTGGTTCATTACTTAAAATCATACCTTCTTGAATTTTGACTTTATTTAGTTTGGAAATTGATTGAGGACCTTCGTGAACGTTTAAAAAGAAACCAACACCATGCCCAGTTCCATGAGCATAATCTAATTTACTTTCATTCAAATATTTTCTGGCTCTTCTATCTATTTTTTTGCCAGTATTGTGGAGTTTTAAATCTGTATTTGCTACCGCTATGTGTCCTTTTAAGACTTTAGTGAAAATATTTTTGATACTTGGCTTTGGCTTAGTAAAACAGATGGTTCTAGTAACATCAGTAGTACCATATTTATACTGACCACCGGAGTCACATAAAAAAATATCATTTTTTCTAATTGTTCTACAACTATTTTTTTTAGCTCTATAATGAACAATTGCACCATTTTCACCTGCTCCTGCAATTGTTTCAAAACTTGGATATAAATATCTGTTATTTTTTTTTCTAAATTTTTCTAATTTTATTTGAGCATCAACTTCTGTAATTTTTTTTTTATTAACTTTTTTAATCCAATAAATAAATTTAGTTAATGCCACACCATCTATAACATGTGAGCTTATCATGTTATCAATTTCAGTATTATTTTTTATAGCTTTTAAAAGATATGAGGGATCTTCTCTATTTATAATCTTAAATTTAGATTTAATAATATTTTCATAAAAAACTGAACAAGATTTATTATCAATTATAAAATTTTTACCATTTAAGGCTAAAATTTTGTTTGGTAAATCATTCGTAGGTATTAATTGATTTTTGTTAATTATTTTTTCTTT
This sequence comes from Candidatus Pelagibacter sp., assembly GCA_017880265.1. The sequence goes on from JAFJTK010000092.1 coordinate 5,470, forward strand.
TATTAATTTTTTAGCTTTATAAAGTTCAGTTATTAAAAATATTTTTTTTGACTTATTAATAATTAATCTTGAATTTGGTACAGGGCTATTTGGTCCATCACTCCCTCTAATGTTTAAAATCCAAGCTACATTTTCTGGGGCTGTTACAAATAAATTATCAGCTTTATTTTTTTTTAGGTAATTTATAATTTTATTAATTTTTGATTTTCTACTTTCCCCAACGATTTCATCCTTGAGTGAAAAAAAAGGAATACTTTTAACAACTTTATGATTTTCTATTTCATCAATTAAATTGTTGGATAAAAATTTAATTTGATTATTTTTTAAAAAATAATTTTTTATTTGTTGTTGTGTAAATAGTTTTGGATCTAGCCCCAATCTTAGATTTTTGAATAATTTACAATTTATTATTTTTTCGTAACTAACAATTTTAAAATATTTTCCACTCTCCATTTCGCTTTGAATAGTGTATCTACCATCTGTAAATAAATAATTCTTATCTTTTAAAATAATAGCCAAACCAGCAGAGCCACTAAAATTTGAGATAATTTTTAATCTATTTATTTTTGAATATTCAGTAAAATAATCGTCATTTTTAGGCACAACATATCCATCAATGTTGTATTTTTTAAATTTTTCTCTTAATTCATTTATTTCTTTATTCATTTAATTCTCTTTTGATATCTTATCCAACCTGGGCTTCTTGTTCCTTCCTCAATTTCAAAGTCTTGATTAAAATCAAAATCTTGATCATCGTCAACTTCTTCCTCAAAAAATGAATTTTTTTCTAAATGTTTTTCTGGTAACTCTTCAATGAATCTTGAAGCCATGCTATCAATCCAGTCACCTTGATAAAATCTGTTCATTGAAAAAGAAATTATTGCTTTTTTTTTAGCCCTCGTAATGCCGACATAAGCTAAACGTCTCTCTTCTTCCAAGCCATTTTGTCCTTTTTCTTCAATTGATTTTTGATGAGGAAACAGACCTTCTTCCCAGCCAGGTAAAAAAACTACGTCAAACTCAAGTCCTTTAGCTGCGTGCATGGTCATCATATTAATTTTTTCACCATCCCATTCTTGGTCAATCGAAGTAGCTAAAGAAACATGTTCTAAAAAACTTTCTAAATTATCAAATTCTTTCATCGCACTTAATAATTCTTTAATGTTCTCTAATCTATTTTCATTATCTAAATCTTTTTTATTTTTTAACATTGCTGAGTAACCAGACTCATCTAAAACTATTTGAAGCAATTTAATATGATTAACTTTTTTAATATTAAGATCATTTCTCCACTTATTTAATGCATTAAGAAAAAAACTAAGACCTATTTTTGTTTTTGGTTTAATTAAATTTTGTTCAATCATTTTATTTGCAGCAGATTCTAGACTTAAATTATTTTCTTTACCAAATTCATGAACAGTTTTTAACGTAGTATCTCCAATTGATCTTTTAGGATTGTTAACAATTCTTTCAAAAGCGAGATCATCTTTTTCTTGATGAATTAACCTTAAGTATGCAACACAATCTTTAATTTCAGCTCTTTCATAGAATTTTGTTCCTCCTAAAATTCTATAAGGCATACCAATTTTAAGGAATCGTTCTTCAAATTCTCTTGTTTGAAATATGGCTCTAACCAATATAGCCATTTCATTAAATGAATATTTTTTTTTTAATTTTTTTTCTATCTCATCTGAAATTCCAATTGCTTCATCTTTACCATTTTTAAAGCAATTTAATTTTACCAAATCTCCTTCTTCCATTGTAGTTGTAAGTGTCTTGCCAACTCTATTTTGATTATTCGAGATTAGATTGGACGCAACAGATAAAATATTTTGAGAAGACCTATAGTTTTGTTCAAGACGTATTACTTTTGTATTTTCATAGACTTGATCAAATTCTAAAAAATTTTTAATTTCTGCTCCTCTCCAACTATAAATTGATTGATCATCATCTCCCACACAGCATAAATTTTTAGTTTTTTCAGATAATAAATTTAACCATTTACTTTGAATAAAATTAGTGTCTTGGTATTCGTCAACTAAGATATATTTAAAATTTGTTGTATAAATTTGCCTTATATCAGGATAATTCTCTAAAATTTTCACAGTATGTAAAATTAAATCACCAAAATCACATGAGTTTAAATCTATTAATTTTTGTTGATAGATTTTATATAAAGGAAGTATAGTTTTTTCATAAATATCTTTTTTATTTATTATAACCTCAGATGGGTAATACCCTTTATTTTTCCATCGATCGATTATTGCTAAAATAAATCTAGGCGCCAATTGTTTGATATCAATATTTTCACTTTTGCAGATATTCTTGATTAGCCTTGTTTGATCATCAGTATCTATAATGGTGAAGTTTGAATTTAAATTTGCAGCTGTTGCATGTTTTCTTAATATTTTTGCACAAATTGAATGAAAGGTTCCAAGCCAAGAAAGACCAGTTGCAGCAGAACCAAGCATTTTACTGACTCTTGTTTGCATTTCTTTTGCAGCTTTATTGGTAAAAGTTACTGATAAAATTTGGTTAGGAAATGCTTTCTTTTCTTTGATAATGTGTGCAATTCTTGAGGTTAACACCTTTGTTTTTCCAGATCCTGCACCTGCAACTATTAATAAAGGTCCTTCTAAATATAATACCGCTTCTTTTTGAGCATTATTTAGATTTTTTAAATAATCAGAGTTTATCATTTAAAATATTTCTTTATAAGTTTCATTGTTTTATGAGCAAACATAATTATTTCGTTAAATTTTTAATAAAGATCAATAAGTTTATAAATAGTCTATTAAGTAGAAATTTAAACAAATTAAACGCCGCTAATTTAAAAAACATATTAATAAATAACAAAGTTTTTTTAACAATTGTTTTATTGGTTATTTTATTTTTTTCATACCTTTCTTTACCAAATATTTTTAATAAAAATCAAATTTCAGTCGAATTAAAAAAAAATCTATTAGATAAATTAAACCTAGAGTTTAATTTTGAAAAAAAATTAGATTATAAATTTTTACCAAGACCTCATTTTATAACCAGCGAATCTTCATTAATATTCAATGAAAATAAGATCTCTGAAATAAATAAATTAAAAATTTATGTCTCTTTGGAAAGTTTATTTTCTCTAAAAAATATGAAAATAAAGAATGTAATAATAGAAAAAGCAAACTTTAATCTTAATAAGAATAATCATGATTTTTTCATAAAACTTCTAGATAGTGATTTTGAAAATATTAAACTTGAGATACTTGATAGTAATATATTTTATAAAAATTTAGAGAATGATGTTTTATTTATTAATAATATTGAAAGTGCAAAATATATTTATGATCCTAAAGAGTTTAAAAATATACTTTTTTCAAAAAATAATATTTTTAATTTAGCATATGCAATGGAATTATCTAATAATGAAGAAGAAAAAAAACTTAATTCAAAAATAAATATAAGCAGTTTAAATCTTCAGTTAGAAAATCAGATTTCGTATGGAGAAGAATTAAAATCAGGTTTATCAGAATTTAATTTTTTAAAATCAAAAAGTATTGCCGAATATAAGGCTAGCAAAAATAATTTTGAATTCAAATTATTTGATAAAGCTCAAAAATCAAAATTTTCTTATAATGGAAAATTAAATTTTAGGCCTTTTCATTCTTATTTAATGGGATCTGCTACTACAATAGATTTTTCTCACTTATTTTCAGATGATGCGATTATTAAACAACTTTTAAAAACTGAAATATTGAATAATAAAAATATTGATTTTAAATTGAATGTTTCTGCAAATAAAATAAGAAATTTAGATAGTTTTACAAATATCTTCTTAAATTTAAAAATTCAAGAAGGATTAATTGATTTAGATCAAACTAAATTTAGCTGGAAAAATCATGCAAACTTTGTTCTTGCAGACAGTTTAATATACGTAAAAAATGGTAAATTAGTTTTAGATGCCAACTCTGAAATCAAATTAATTAATTTAGATGAAATATATAAATATCTAGTTACTCCTAAAAATTTAAGAAAAAAAATGAATAAAATGAATATTAACTTTACTTATTTATTTGATGAAAAAACTTTATATATAAACGATATCAAAGTTGATGGTATTGCAGATGAAAATCTACTTAAAAATCTAAATGAAATTAATTTAAAAGAAAATAGTTTACAAAATAAGATTTATTTTAAAAATTTTTTAAATGATGCAATTAAAAATTATGCTGGGTAAATCATTTTTTTAGGATCAACTATTTTTTCATAATCGTTTTTATTAATTAATCCTGTTTTTAATGTTTCGTGTTTTAAAGTAGTATTATTTTTTAAAGCTGTTTTTGCAATTTTTGCAGCATTATCATAGCCAATATGTGGTGCCAATGCAGTTACTAGCATCAAAGAATTATCTAGGTGTTCTTGGATTTTTTTCTTATTAGCTTTTATTCCTTTTACACAATATTGGGCAAAATTTTTGGTACTATCAGCTATTAGATCAATTGATTGCAAGATATTATGAGCAATTAAGGGTTTAAAAACATTAAGTTCAAAATGCCCATGAGATCCTGCAATAGTAATACCATTATGATTGCCAATCACTTTAACACAAACCATTGTAACCGCTTCACATTGTGTAGGGTTTACTTTTCCTGGCATAATTGAAGAACCAGGTTCGTTTTCAGGTAATATAAGTTCACCATAACCTGCTCTAGGACCAGATCCTAAAAATCTAATATCATTTGAAATTTTCATTAAAGCTACAGCACATGTATTTAATGTACCTGAAAAATTAACAATCGAGTCATGGGCTGCAAGTTCTGCAAATTTATTTGCAGCTGGTTTAAAAGGAATTTTTGTAAATTTAGCAATTTCTTTAACTATTTTTTTATCAAAATTCTTTCTAGAATTTATGCCAGTGCCTACAGCTGTACCACCTTGTGCAAGATACAAAATTTCCTTTAATGCATATTCTATTCGTTCAATACTTTTTTTAACTTGTACATGGTATCCAGAGAATTCTTGTCCAAGAGAAAGTGGAGTTGCATCTTGAAGATGTGTTCTTCCAATTTTTACTATACTCTTAAATTCATTAGATTTTTTTTTCAATTCTTTCTCTAAAAGTTTTAAATTAGGTAATAATTTGCTTATCGTCTCTTTCGCTATAGAGACATGCATTGCTGTTGGAAAAACATCGTTTGTTGATTGTGATTTATTTACATGATCATTGGGGTGAACTGGTTTTTTACTTCCTTTTTTACCACCTAAAATTTCTATCGCACGATTAGCAATTACCTCATTGACATTCATGTTTGTTTGAGTTCCAGAGCCTGTTTGCCAAACTTTTAAAGGAAAATTTTCATCTAATTTTCCTTTGATAACTTCATCAGAAGCTTTGATAATTGCCTTTGAGATTTTATTGGTAATTAATTTATCTTTAGCATGAACAATAGCAGCTGATCTTTTAATTATAGCTATAGATTTAATTATCGAAATATTTACTAGTATTTTACCAATATTGAAAAATTTGTTAGATCGTTGAGTGGATGCTCCCCAATATTTATCATTGGGAACATTTACACTTCCAATACTGTCGAATTCTTTTCTTAATTTCATTGATTAATTTGTAAGTAATAAATAATTATAACATACAATAATTTAAAAAAAACTTACAGGAGCAAAATGTCGAATTTTAGTAAAGTTGGAACTTTTATGAAAACTTTTGGCCAAGAGGTCAAAACAAAACCTTCATTTAGTAGTGATAAAATCAATAAATTAAGAATAGATCTAATAAAAGAAGAATTAGAAGAACTTCAAGAAGCAATGAAAAACAATGATTTATTAGAAGTGGCTGATGCTCTTACAGATATTTTGTATGTAACCTATGGTGCTGGTCATGCTTTTGGTATTGATTTAGACAAATGTTTCGATGAAGTTCAAAATTCTAACATGAGTAAATTGGGAGAAAATGGAGAACCGATTTATAATGAGTCAGGAAAAGTAATGAAGGGGCCCAATTATTTTAAACCTGATTTGTCGAAATTTGTATCTTAGATTTCTAATTTAAAATCAATAGCGTTGGCACTATGAGTTATACTTCCAACAGATATTCTATCTATTCCTGTTTTAGAAACTTCCTTAACTGTTTTTAAATTAATATTTCCTGAAGCTTCAGTTGTGTAATATTTTTTAGCTATCTTAACGCCTTTTTTTAGATTTTTAACTGACATATTATCAAATAAAACAGTATTAAATTTTAGACCCATTATTTCATTGAGTTGTTTTAAATTATCAACTTCAACAGTTATTTTTCTTCCCTTTTTATTTTTGATAGCAAGAGCAACTAAATTTTTAATATTTGATGAAGCAATATGATTATCTTTGATTAAAAATTCATCACTTAGATTAAATCGATGATTAGTACCTCCACCTAATTTAACTGCATATTTTTGAATAACTCTTATGTTTGGTATAGTTTTACGGGTACAACAAATTTTACATTTTTTTCCAGCAAGTTTTACAAATCTATTTGTCTTTGTGGCAATTCCTGAAATATGCGATAAAAAATTTAATGCAACTCTTTCAGCAATTAAAATATTTCTGGCATTTCCTTCTATAGTTGCAATCAGAGAGCCTTTTTTAACATTTGATCCATCTTTTTTTTTTATTTTAAATTTAATTTTATTATCGACTAAATCAAAAGCTTGTTTTGCAAACAACAAACCACCAACAATTGCATTTTCGTTTGAAAGAAGTTTGACTTTAATGTTCTTATTATTTTTAACCAAACTTGAGGTAATATCTCCTGATGGATAGAGATCTTCATTTAATGCTCTCTTAACGGTATTACGAATAAAATCTTTACTTAGTTTTATTTTTGACACTTAATTATCTGCCAATAGCTGCCATTTTTTCAACTGATATCCTAGCTTTGTCAATTGTCTCTTTATCCATAATTATTTCACCTGTTTCATTTTCAAGGCAATCTAATATTTTTGGAAGTGTAATTTTTTTCATGTGAGGACACATATTGCATGGTTTAATAAAATCAACATTTGGATTTTCTACTTGAATATTGTCACTCATCGAACATTCGGTAACCATCATAACTTTTTTTGGCTGGTTATCTTGAACGTATTTAATCATACCAGAAGTTGACCCTGCAAAGTCACTTGCTTTAATAACATCTGGAGGACATTCTGGATGTGCAATAATTTTTATGCCTGGATTATTTTTTCTTATGTCGTGTATTTCTTTTTCATTAAATTGGTCATGGACTATACAAATCCCTTTCCAAGAAATGATTTCCACATCTGTTTGTGAAGCAACATATTTTGCAAGATAATCATCTGGTAAAAATATTACTTTTTTAACCCCTAGAGATTTTACAATTTTAACAGCATTAGCTGATGTGCAACAAACATCTGTTTCAGCTTTAACTTCTGCTGATGTGTTAACATACGATACAACAGGGACCCCTGGATACTTTTCTTTTAATAATCTTACATCTTTTCCGGTAATTGAAGATGACAATGAGCATCCAGCATCCATATCTGGTAAAATAACTTTTTTATCTGGGCTCATTAGTTTTGCAGTCTCAGCCATAAAATGAACACCGGCCATTAAAATTATATCAGCAGAAGTTTTTGATGCTTCAATTGCTAAAGCAAGAGAGTCAGCAGCGAAGTCTGCAACACCATGATAAATTTCAGGTGTTTGATAGTTATGAGCAAGTATTACTGCATTCTTTTTCTTTTTAAGTTCATTAATTTTGTGAATGTAAGGAGCGTGCACAGACCATTCAATTTCTGGCATTACTTTAGAAATTTTTTGATAAATAGGATCTGTAGCTTTTTGTACTTCTTGAGTAAATTCCATGATGTTATTTACCAATTTGAAAGATAGTTGTCATTCATTTATTATGACACATACTGCGGTCGTGCTGAAATTGGTAGACAGGCACGGTTGAGGGCCGTGTGGACCTAGTCCATGAGAGTTCGAGTCTCTCCGACCGCACCAAAACAAAATTTTATAGGAGTTTTTAATGGATAAATTACTTTCAGTCATATTTATGGTTGGAGTTTTACTTTTAGTTCTTCCAGGTTTTTTACAATCAAATTCTAAACTAAAGCAATTTTTAAAAAATTTAACTATTTGGATTATTATAATCCTTATTATTCTAGTAATTGTTTATTTTTTTAAATAATAAATTAGTTTTTAATCCAATCAGGCTTTTCAATTTTTATTGAAGCTTCTTTAGTATTAAAATCAGATTTTCCATTAAAATTTTCATCTAGATATTTTATTAGTGCAAACGGATATTCTTTTTCTATTAATACTTTTCCTATTTCATTTTCATTATAATAAATACTTTCACCTTCAGTTAATTTTCCATCAATCGCACTTATTGGAAGTAATCTTTTTGAAAGTTTATTTTTAAGTTTAATTCTAGCTGTATTTTCTTGCCCAACATAACAACCTTTTTTAAAATCTATTCCATTTAACTCTTCATAATTACATTCAATTCCAAATAATTTATTTTGAAGTTTATTAAGATCTTTTGGAACAATCCCAAGTTTATGACTAAATGAATAGTACTCACTTAGATTTGCATCATGTAAGTCTAGTTTTTTTAAAGATAAATAAAGTTTTTCTAAATTAATAATTAGTCTTGCGCCCAATTGTTTATTTCTTGGATCAAGAAAAATAGGATCTTCTCTATATTTTAAAGTAAACCCAGAAACGTCTTGTGCCTCATCAAAGGTTAGAAATTTTTCATGACTGAATGCAGCTACCACAAATTCATTGCTAAGGTTTAGAATTTCTACTTTAGATCTTAACTTATAAATACTTAATTGCTTGTATAGTTCATCTGCTTGAGATTTTTCACAATCAATCAAATAACCAGATTTATGTTTAATTATTATAAACTCATATAAAAATTTTCCTTGAGGAGATAATAAAGAAGCAAAACAAGTGTTAGTTTCACTTACTTTGTTAATATCGTTACTAATCAAATTTTGTAGAAACTCTTTTGTATCTTCACCGTTTAAGTAAAGGATGGCTCTGTCATCTAAAATATATACATTTTTTATATTCATAATTGATTAGTTGTGACTTTTAATATAATTACTTTTTTCTTAAATGTTAGATCTTATAATTAAAAATGGACAATGTTACATCGATGGTGAATTAAAAGATGTTGATGTTGCTGTTAAAGATGGCAAAATTCATAAAATTGGTGAGATTTCTGAAGAAGCTAAAGAAGTTATAAACGCTGAAGGTAAAACAGTTTTACCAGGATGTATTGATACCCAAACACACTTTAGAGAGCCAGGATCAACAGATACTGAAGATTTGCACTCAGGGAGTAGAGCTGCAATTGCTGGAGGAATTACTAGTGTATTTGAAATGCCAAATACTAATCCACCAACATCTAATATGAAGGAATTTCAAAGAAAATTAGATCTCGCAAAAAATAGAATGTATTGCAATTATGCTTTTTATTTTGGAGCAACAGCTGACAATGCAAATGATTTAGCAAGCTTAAAAGATTTAGAAGGGTGTTGTGGTATTAAACTTTTTGCAGGTTCATCGACTGGAAATTTACTGGTTGCTGAAGAAGACGACATAGATAAGGTTTTTCAAAATGCCTCAAAAGTAGTTGCTGTTCACTCAGAAGATGAGGCAATTTTAAATGTTAATAAAAAGTTAATTAAAGAAGGCGACGTTCACACCCATCCAGTTTGGAGAAGTGCTGAGTGTGCAATATCATCAACAAGACGAATTGTTCGAATAGCGAATAGACATAAGAAAAAAGCTCATATTCTTCACATAACCACAAAAGAAGAAATTGATTTTTTATCTCAACATAAAGGAAATATTACTTTTGAAATAACTCCTCAACATTTAACAATTTATGCACCAGACTGTTATGACAAACTTGGAACGTATGCACAGATGAACCCTCCTCTAAGAGATAAATCTCATTATGACCGATTATGGTATGGGGTTAGAAATAATTTTAACGATACAATAGGCTCTGATCACGCCCCACATTTAAAAGAAAATAAAGAAAAAACTTATCCTAACTCACCATCAGGTATGCCTGGTGTTCAAACACTAATGCCGGTAATGCTCAATCATGTAAACGATGGAAAACTTACCCTTAACCAATTAATGAATCTTGTGTGTGAAAATCCAGTTAAAATTTTTGGAATTCAGAATAAAGGTTTTATCAAAGAAGGTTTTGATGCTGACTTTACAATTGTTGATATGAATAAAACAATTGAAATTAAAAATGAAAATATTGAAAGTAAATGTGGATGGACTCCATTTAATGGAGATAAATTTAAAGGAACTCCAACTCACACAATTGTTGCTGGAAATATTAAAATGCAAGAGGGTAAAATTTTAGGTGATCCAGATGGAACACCTTTAAAATTTAGCTAACTTTTCCTGTAAAACTATTTACAAGAATTACCCCTAAAACAATTAAAAATAATCCTAACACAGCTTGCCAAGCTAAGGTTTGTTTGAAGAAAATATAGCCCATTATAGCAATGGTAAAAATTCCAAGACCACTCCATGTTGCATAAACGATTGCAATCGGAAGTTTATTTACTACAAAAGTTAATAGATAAAATGCGCATAGATAAAAAAATGAAAGAGCAGCTGTTGGAACTAATTTTGTAAAGTTTTGAGAAACTGGTAATAACATTGTTCCTGCAACTTCACAAAATACTGCACCTGCAAGAAATAAATATGTTTTAATCATTATTTAGAATTTTATTTTTAATTAAATCTTCCTTAATCTCATCTAAAATTGCTGGATCATCAATGGTTGGTGGTATTTTATACTCTACATTATCTGCAATTTTTCTAATCGTTCCTCTTAAAATTTTTCCTGATCTTGTTTTTGGCAATCTTTTAATAACAATTACAACTTTAAATGCTGCAACAGGTCCAATTTTATCTCTGACCATCTGCACACATTCTTTAGAGATTGTTTCATTGTCTTTATCTACACCAGATTTTAAAACAACAAGTCCAATTGGAAGTTGTCCTTTTAATTTGTCCGCAATACCAAGTACAGCGCACTCTGCAACTGATTGATGTTCAGATAATACTTCTTCAATTGCACCTGTTGATAATCTATGACCTGCAACATTAATAATGTCATCTGTTCTAGACATAATCCAAATGTAACCATCATCATCAATATGACCTGCATCATAAGTTTGGTAATAACCTTCATAATTAGTCATATAATTTTCTTTGTATCTCTGATCTGCATTCCATAATGTTGGAAAAGTTCCAGGAGGTAGTGGAAGTTTAACAACAATGTCTCCCATCTCGTTTGGTTTTGCTAAAGATTGATCAGGTTTAATAATTTTAACATCATATCCAGGTACAGCTTTGCAAGCTGAGCCATATTTAGTTTCCATCATCTCAATCCCAGTACAATTTGAGCTGATTGCCCAACTAGTTTCTGTCTGCCACCAGTGATCAATCACTGGAACTTTAAGTAAATTTTCAGCCCATTTAATAGTATCTGGATCTGCTCTTTCTCCAGCAAGGAATAAACTCTCAAAACTGCTTAAATCATATTTTGAAAAAAACTTACCTTCGGGATCTTCCTTCTTAATTGCCCTAAAAGCAGTAGGGGCAGTAAATAAAGATTTTACTTTATAGTCAGATATGATTTTCCAGAAAGCTCCAGCATCAGGAGTACCAACTGGTTTTCCTTCAAATAGAACAGTGGTGCATCCTTTAAACAATGGAGCATAGACAATATAAGAATGTCCAACAATCCAGCCAATATCACTAGCGGACCACCAAATATCATCAGTATCAATGTTATAGATATTTTTCATAGTCCACTTTAGAGCAACTATGTGACCACCAATATCTCTGACTATCCCTTTTGGGGTACCGGTTGTACCCGAAGTATATAAAATGTAAGCAAGTTCATTTGAGTTCATCTCAACACAATCTGCATCAGATGCATTTGAGACAACTTCATCCCAACTAACTTCCATTGGAGCATTCAATTTTACTTCATGCCCTGATCTTTGAAATAATATCATCTTCTCAATTTTGTGTTTTGCAAGTTTAACCGCCTCATCCACAAGCGGTTTGTATTCAACTGTTCTTCCTGGCTCAAAACCACATGACGCTGTAACTAATAATTTTGCTTTACTGTCATCTATTCTGCTTGCAAGTTCATTTGATGCAAAGCCTCCAAAGACGACAGAGTGGATTGCTCCAATTCTAGCACAAGCTAACATTGCAACCACTGCTTCAGGAATCATTGGCATATAAATAATAACTCGATCTCCTTTAGTAATACCTTGATCTTTCAAAGCTCCTGCAAATTTTGAAACTTTTGATCTTAATTCCTCGTAACTGAATTGACTTTTGTTACCTGTAATAGGACTGTCATAAATTAAAGCAGTCTTTTTTCCTCTTCCTTGATCAATGTGAATGTCTAAAGCGTTGTAACAAGTGTTAGTTACTCCATCTTCGAACCATTTATAAAATGGAGGATTAGATTTATTTAAAATTTTAGTTGGTTTTTTAAACCAAAAGATATCATTTGATGCTTCTTGCCAAAATTTTTCAGGATTATTTATGGATTGATCATAAATTTCCTTAAATTTTTCTGACATACAAATTTGATTCGTTTTTTAATAAAAAATTGATTTTTAACTTATAAATTGTATTTAATTTTAAAAAATAAGTAAAATCAATGGTTATTAGTGACAATTAACTCTTCATTAATCTAAATTTATTTGTTAATTAACGCCCTATCTTGGTTAGGGGTAACCCTAATCTAGTTTATATAAACTAAATAAGTAAAAACTAACTAAAGAGGGAGTTTTTTATGAAAAAACTTAAATTGTTTGCGCTTACAGCTGTAGCCCTAATGGGTGTTACAGGTGTTGCAAACGCAGAGACAGTGATGTTAGCTCAAGATGATTTCGTAGGTATTTCATTTTGGTTAGTATCAATGGCTTGTTTAGCTGCTACTGTATTCTTTTTCTTAGAAAGAAGTTCAGTTCCAGCTGGTTGGAGAGTTTCAATGACAGTTGCTGGTCTAGTAACTGGTATTGCATTCGTACACTACATGTACATGAGAGATGTATGGATCATGACTGGTGACTCACCAACTGTTTACAGATACATTGACTGGTTAATTACAGTGCCATTACTAATGTTAGAATTCTATTTTGTTCTATCAGCAGTAAACAAAGCAGATTCAGGAATTTTCTGGAGATTGATGCTTGGTACTTTAGTAATGCTAGTAGGTGGATACTTAGGAGAAGCAGGATACATCAACGCTACACTTGGTTTCATTATCGGTATGGCTGGTTGGGTATACATTCTTTATGAAGTATTCTCTGGTGAAGCAGGTAAGAGAGCAGCGAAAAGTGGTAACAAAGCACTTGTAACTGCTTTTGGTGCAATGAGAATGATCGTTACAGTAGGTTGGGCTATTTACCCGTTAGGTTACATTTTTGGTTACATGACAGGTGGAGTAGACGCTAGCTCACTAAACGTGATTTACAACGCAGCTGACTTCTTGAACAAGATCGCTTTCGGTCTGATCATTTGGGCAGCAGCAATGCAACAACCTGGTAGAGCTAAGTAGTTTTACTTAAAATTTAAATTAAAGGGCAAGGACATTTTTGTTCTTGCCCTTTTTTTTTGCCTACAATAAAATTATATATAATAATTATACATATTTTAGACACATGGATGTAAAATTAGATAAATGGCACAAATGTAAAGTTGATATAGAGGTTCTTAAAGAGCTTTCAAAAAAATCTGATATTAAAGGGCTTCAACATGTTTCTGTTTTTTTTGGATTGTTATTAGTAACAGGAACTTTGGCATATATAACTTGGGGTACATGGTGGTCAGCATTTTGGTTTTTGGTTTATGGAAACATTTATGGTTTTTCAAATCCATTATGGCATGAGACAGGTCACAAAACTGCTTTTAAATCAAAATCTTTAAATGAATTTTTTTACTATATCTCTTCATACCTTTCTAATTTTGAACCATTAAGATGGAGATACACACACTTCGTTCATCATGGAAATACATATTCAACAGAAAATCCATTTGATCATGAAATTGAATATGGAAATAATTTAAAAGAAACACCAAAAAATTTAATAATGAATTTAATTCCTTTTATGGAACTTTTATATTTTAAAAAAAGTATAGCTTACGAAATTATTCAACATGCATTTGGAGTAAAAACAAAAGTTATGCAAGATTGCATTCCTGAAAATGCACAATCAAAAGTTATTTTTAATTCTAGAATTTTTGTTGCAATTTGGATTGCTATTATTCTGTGGTCTTTAATTACATTATCTTGGTTGCCAGTTTTGTTTTTTTTATTACCAAAATTTTATGGAAGAACTTTACACAAACTGGTTTCTTTTACTCAACATGCAGGTTTAGCAAGAAATATTAAAGATCATAGATATACGACAAGAGAAATGTATTTAAATCCTATTTTAAGTTTTTTATATTGGAAAATGGAATATCATGTGACCCATCACATGTTTCCAACAGTTCCATCTTATAATCTAGACAAACTTCACCACCATATTAAAGATCAATTGCCAAGAACAAATGATGGTTTGATTGATGCTTACAAAGAAATTTTACCAGCTATTATGAAACAATCAGAGGATACTAACTACTTTTTTAAAAAGGAAGTACCAGAACCTCAAAATGCTTAAATCTTGCTAAGTATGTTTTTACTTACTTGCTCAATTTAAATATGAACTTATATATAACACATGGCAAAAATTACTTATCACACGCACGATAGCAAAACACACACCATTGATGTTCAAAATGGATTAACGGTGATGGAAGGGGCGGTTCAAAACGATATTCCAGGAATTGATGCAGATTGTGGAGGTGGAATGGCATGTGCTACATGTCATGTGTATGTTAAAGAAGATTGGTTAAATAAACTTCCAACTAAAGAAGATGGTGAAGAAGATATGTTAGATATGGCATATGAGCCAAAACAAAATAGTAGATTGAGTTGTCAATTGATTGTTTCAGATGAACTAGATGGTTTGGAAGTTACCATTCCAGAAAAGCAAGCTTAGATGAATAAAACAGATGTGTTAATAATTGGAGCAGGACCCACAGGTTTATTTTGTGCTCATCAATTAGGGATCATTGGGTTAAGTTGTGAGATTGTAGATAATCTTGATAAAGCTGGTGGTCAATGTATTGAGCTTTATCCTGACAAACCTATTTATGATATTCCAGCTGTTCCAGAATGCACTGGTGAAGAATTAACTAATAATCTTTTACAGCAAATTAAACCTTTTAATGTGAAATTTCATTTAAATGAAAGAGTAGAGGAGCTTAAAAAAGTTGAAAATCGTTGGCATGTTAAAACTAGTGGAAACCAAGAGTTTGATGTAGCAGCAATTATTATTGCGGGTGGGGTAGGATCGTTTGAACCTAGAAAGTTTCCAGTCAAAGAATGTGAAAAATTTGAGGGATCCTCACTATTTTATTCAATTAAAGATAAAACAATCTTTAAAGACAAAACAATCTCAATATTTGGTGGGGGAGACTCAGCTTTAGATTGGGCTATAGAATTATCCAATACTTCTAAAGTAAATTTAATTCATAGACGTGACGGATTTAGTGGAGCAGAGTCTAGTGTTCAAAAAGTAAAAGAATTAAACGACCAAGGAAAATTAAATTTATACACTAAATATCAAATAGACTCAGTTAATGGTGATAATCAAATTAGTTCTGTAAAAATCAAACATGACGAAGGAGAAATAAAAGAATTACAATCTGATTATGTTCTTGGTTTTTTTGGTTTAATTATGCAACTTGGACCCATATTAGATTGGGGACTAAATATTAATAAAAAAACAGTTGAAGTTAATACAGAAAATTTTGAAACAAATATTGATGGTATATTTGCAATTGGAGATATCTGTTCATATCCAGGTAAATTAAAATTAATCTTGTCAGGTTTCCACGAAGGAGCCTTAGCTGCAAGAGGTTGTTTTAAGTATGCAAAACCTGATGAAAAATTAAGATTTGAATTTACAACTACTTCAAAAGCTGCCCAAGAAAGACTTGGTATTAAGAAGTGATAGAACTTTTTACTGCTGATACCCCAAATGGAAAAAAAATTTCTATTATGCTGGAAGAGATTAGGTACGATTATAAAGTAACTAAAGTAGACATTAGTAAAGATG
>JAFJTK010000179.1 GCA_017880265.1 Candidatus Pelagibacter sp.
TCTTTATATTCTTGAGTTTTTTTTGGAAAATCTAAATCATCAAGTTTTTTAAATTCATCCTCAAGTGAGTTTATTGTTTTTACAATTTTACCTATTCTATCCAACTCTTTTTGGTTGCTAGATTTAATAAATTTTGTAATTAGATTTAAAGGATTAAACATGAGTATTTGATTTATTCTTTAGTTATATGGTTTAATATATGTATTAAATAATTATTTTAAACACTATGGGAATTAATTTATCAAACTTTTTATCTTCAAAATCAAAAAATGCCAGAATGATTGATTTTCAAGACCTTGACCATATAGATGGTGTATCCATTTCTGCAGTAAGTGCAAATTTGTATAATGATAATAGAGATGACTTGTCTATGTTCTATTTTAGAGATGGAGCAAATCATGCTTCAGTTTATACTCAGTCAAAAATAATTTCTGAAAATATTAAGTGGAACCTAAATCAAAATAGTAAAAGAATTTATTCTCTTATAGTTAACACTCGGAATGCCAATGCCTTTACAGGCAAACAAGGCTACGAAAGTATGAAAAAGTTATCAGAGAGTATTTCGTCCGAATTAACAAAAAAACAAGAGCAAGATGAAGACTTTCCAAAAAAAATTTCTTCAAAAGATATAATCTTTGGTTGTACAGGTACTATTGGCGAGCCTTATCCTTATGAAAAAATCTCTCAGCAAATCTCAAGTTTAATTAATAAAATTAAATATACTCAAAATAAATTTATGTGGATGAAAGCTGCACTAGCTATCATGACCACTGATACAAAACCCAAGTTAGCAATGGAAGAATGTAAAATTGGAAATAAAAAGATTAAGATTTATGGAATAGCCAAAGGTTCGGGAATGATTCATCCCAATATGGCAACCACATTAGCTTATGTTTTTACTGACGCTACACTCTCAAATGATGTTTTAAACAAGCTTCTTAAAAAAAATATAACAACAACTTTTAACGCCATAACCTGTGATGGTGACACAAGTACTAATGATATGGCAACTATTTTTGCAACAGGTAAGGTAGATAATGTTCAAATAAAAAATATAAACGATAAAAAAATTCAAAATTTTGATAAGGCTTTAAATAAGGTTTTGTTAAATCTAGCAAAAAGAGTGGTTTCAGATGGAGAGGGGTCCTCAAAGTTTGTAACGGTTAATGTTAAGAAGTGTAAATCAGAAATAGAAGCGAAACAGATTGCTCTTTCTATAGCTAACTCTCCATTAGTTAAAACTGCAATTGCTGGTGAAGATCCTAACTGGGGCAGAATAATTATGGCAATAGGTAAAGCTGGACCAAAAATAAATTTGAAAAAACTTTTAATTAAATTTGGAAATTTAAAAATTGTACAAGATGGAAAATTACATCAAGGTTATGATGAAGCAAAAGCATCCGAGTACATGAAAAATGAAAATATTGATCTTGATATTGAAATTTTTACAGGAAAGAAAAGCTTTACTGTTTACACAATGGATTTTACAAAAAAATATATTGATATTAATGCAGATTATAGAAGTTAG
>JAFJTK010000151.1 GCA_017880265.1 Candidatus Pelagibacter sp.
CAATATAATCAATATAAAGTAACCAAAATTTATGAATTTAGGATTTATAGGTACAGGTAAAATAGCATCATCAGTAATTACTGGTATTTGCACATCTAAAATTTCATTTAACAAAATTATAATTTCCCAAAGAAATAGAAGTATTGCTAAGAATTTAAAACAAAAATTTAGAAAAGTAATAATTGCTAAAGATAATCAACAAATAGTTGATAAATGTGATTGGGTATTTTTATCAGTTACACCTACTGTAGGAGATAAAATAATCAAAGAGTTAAAATTTAGATCAACACAAACTATAATTAGCTTTATTTCTACAATAACTTTATCTCAGTTAAAAAAAGCAATAAAAGTTAAAGCACAAATTGTAAGAGCTATTCCTTTGCCGCCAATTTCATTAAAAAAAGGACCAGTACCTATTTGTCCTCCTAATAAAAAAGTTAAAGCATTCTTTGATAAAGTTGGAACAACTGTTGAAATAAAAAACGAAAAATCATCTATTAATTTTTGGTCAACATCTGGAATGATGGCACCTTTTTATCAATTGTTAAGTTCAATGACAGACTGGTTAGTTAAAAGAGGTGTTAAAAGAAATAATGCTCAAAAATATATAACTTCTTTATTTTTAGCTTTGTCAGAAGATGCTGTTGTTAACTCAAAAAAAGATTTAAAATATTTGGTAAAAGAGTCTCAGACTCCTAAGGGATTAAATGAACAAGGTGTTAAAGAACTAACAAAAGCTGGTTTTTATAAATCTTTGGAGAAAACTCTCAATAGTATACATAAAAGATTAAATAAATAAAAATTTCATGGATCAACAACAGAATATTTTACAAATTGAAAGTTTATCTAAATATTTTGGAGGTTTGGCTGCAGTTTCTGATTGCTCTTTAAAAATTAAGAAAGGCTCTATCACTGGAATTATTGGACCTAATGGATCGGGTAAAACTACTTTATTTAATTTAATTGCTGGAAATTTAAAATCTACTCAAGGAAAAGTTTTATTTAATAATGAAGATATAACTGATGTTCCCTCATATGAATTATTTTCAAAAGGCATTTTAAGAACTTTTCAGATAGCTCATGAATTTACAAATTTATCAGTTTTAGAAAACCTAATGATGGTTCCGGCAAATCAATCAGGTGAAAAATTAATGACTGCTTTACTAAAGCCTAGCTTGGTTAGAACTGAAGAATTAGCTGTAAAACAAAAAGCCCAAGATGTAGTTGATTTCTTAAATCTTACTCACTTATCAAATGAATTAGCTGGAAATTTATCGGGTGGTCAAAAAAAATTATTAGAACTTGGAAGAACTATGATGGTTGATGCTAAATTAGTATTACTTGATGAAGTTGGAGCGGGAGTTAATAGAACACTACTTAAAGAACTTGGAACTGCAATTCTTAAGCTTAATAAAGAACAAGGGTATACGTTTTGTATGATCGAACATGATATGGATTTTATTAGTAGATTGTGTGATCCCGTTATTGTCATGGCTGAAGGATCCGTCTTATTCGAAGGTACTGCAGAAGAAGTTAAGAAAGATGAGAAAGTTATAGAAAGTTATTTAGGTAGAGGATCAAAACTTAAGGATAAAATTAATGGCATTTTTTGAAGGTATAAAAATGACTGGAGGATATGGCAATGGTCCAGATATTATTAATTCTTGTTCAGTTGATGTTAATAGGGGAGAAATAGTTTCGATTCTTGGTCCTAATGGAGCTGGGAAATCAACAGCTATGAAAGCTATGCTTGGTTTGTTAAATTTAAAATCTGGCTCTGTAGTAATTGATGGAAAAGATATCTCAAAACTTTCTCCACAAGAAAGAGTTAGGGCTGGAATTTCATTTGTACCACAAACAAAAAATGTTTTTGCTGGAATGACAGTTGAGGAAAATTTAGAAATGGGAGCCTATCTAAGAGACGATAACTTTCAAAATGTTTTAAAAGAAATTTATGATCTATTTCCTATATTAAGAGAAAAAAGAAGTCAGTTAGTTGGCGAATTATCAGGTGGTCAAAGACAACAAGTTGCACTTGGAAGAGCATTAATGATTAAGCCATCAGTATTAATGTTAGATGAGCCTACTGCTGGAGTTTCCCCTATAGTTATGGATGAATTATTTGACCACATTATTAAAGTTAAAAGAACCAATGTTGCAATTTTAATGGTTGAACAAAATGCCAAACAAGCACTTAATATTTCTGATCGTGGATATGTACTTGTCACAGGTGAAAACAAATATGAAGGTACAGGCAAAGAATTATTAAATGACCCAAGAGTAAGAAGCTCTTTTTTAGGAGGTTAGTATGGATTTTATAAACGCAATTATTTTATTATTAAATTATATTTTTGTTCCAGCTCTAACCTATGGTTCACAATTAGCACTTGGTGCAATTTTTGTTACTTTAATCTATGGAATTTTAAGGTTTGCAAATTTTGCAACTGGAGACATGATGGCATTTGGTACTATGGTGACTATTTTATTTACATGGTATTTTCAATCAGTGGGTATTTCTTTAGGTATTTTGCCAACAGCTCTTCTTGCTATACCATTTGCTATAATTTTTATGATTGGCTACATGCTCTTCATAGATAAATTTGTTTTTAGATATTATAGGGTCAATAAAAGTCCACCTGTCCAACTTGCAATGGTTAGTATTGGAGTAATGTTTGTAACTCAAGCAGTGGTAAGAATAATAATTGGTCCATCTGATAGAAGATTTTTTGATGGAGAAAAATTTATTATTAAAGCAGGTGAATTTAAAGAAATGACAGGACTTAATGAAGGATTGGCAATTAAATCTAGCCAGGTAATAACAATATTTGTAACCCTTATATTGGTCTCCATCTTATTTTGGTTCTTAAATAAAACTAAAACAGGAAAAAGTATGAGAGCTTACTCAGATAACGAAGATTTAGCTTTATTATCTGGTATTGACCCTAAAAGAGTGGTCATGATTACATGGATTATTGCAGGTATTTTAGCAACAATTGGTGGTGCTTTGTATGGTTTAGATAAAAGTTTTAAACCTTTTACATATTTTAATAATATGCTTCCAATTTTTGCCGCTGCAATTGTTGGAGGTATTGGAAACCCTTTTGGAGCATTTTTGGGAGGTTACGTTATAGCTTTTTCAGAGATATTCATAACGTATGCATATAAGAAATTTTTTATGTATATTTTGCCAGAAAGTATGGAACCAGAAACCCTTGTTCAATTACTTTCAACTGATTATAAATTTGCTGTTTCGTTCTCTATACTAGTAATCGTCTTATTGTATAGACCCAATGGCATATTTAAAGGGAAGGTGCTTTGAGAAAAAATCTTAATATAATTGTGGCTTACTCAATAATGATGGGTTTAATTTTATTGGTTGGAATATTTCAATCATGGAATGTAGCTCTTTCAATTTTCAATCTGTGTTTAATTTCTGCAGTAATGACTATGGGAGCAAATGTACAATGGGGTTATGCTGGCTTAATTAATTTTGGTCTTATGGGATATGCAGCATTAGGTGGGCTAGCTGCAGTTTTAATATCAGTTGATCCAGTTCAAGAAGCATGGAGAGCTGGTGGTTTTGATATCTTAATGTGCTTATGGTTAATCATAGTAATGATATTAGCAATTCGCTTTATTCTAAAAAATTTTGCTAAATCAAATTTTAGAACTTATGGAATTGCAGCGATTATTATTGCAGGGATTATAATTATTAGGGTAACTGCTGAACCTGGAATTGAAGCAATTGAAGCTGTTAATCCTGCAAAGACAGGATTTCTAGGAGGCTTTGGATTGCCAATTATGTTTTCATGGATTGTTGGAGCTTTCTTTGCGGGAGGACTTGCATTTGTGGTTGGAAAAGTTGCTCTTGGTTTACGTGCTGACTATTTAGCAATTGCCACATTACTAATTTCTGAAATTGTCATTGCAATAATCAAACATGAAGATTGGTTATCAAGAGGGGTCAAAAATGTAATTGGATTGGATAGACCCGTACCTTATGAAGTTAATCTTCAGACTACTGATTGGTTCATAAATTTAGTTGCAAAATTTAATTCAAGTAAATTGGAATTAATTTCTAATGTTGCAGATAAACAGGCTGCACTAAATCAGTTAGTTATCGAAGGATCTTCAGTCTTTGTAAAACTTTGCTACTCAGGATTATTTTTAATTGTAGTTATAGCTTTATTAATAGTTACTCAAAAAGCACTTTATTCTCCATGGGGAAGAATGATGCGAGCAATTAGAGATAATGAAGAAGCCGCAAATGCAATGGGAAAAAATGTTGTTAAACAACATTTATTAATATTTATTTTAGGTTCAGCAATTGTCGGAATAGCTGGAGCAATGTTAGTGACGCAAGATGGTTTGTTTACACCAGGTAGTTACAGGCCTATGAGATACACATTTCTTATTTGGGTCATGGTTATAGTTGGAGGGAGTGGTAATAATTTTGGAGCAATTTTAGGTGGATTTGCTGTATGGTTTTTATGGATTGAAGCTGCACCTATAGCATTATTTTTAATTAATCTTTTTACATCCGGTATGTCAGATACTCACGCACTAAAAATTCACTTAATTGAGAGTGTTCCATATTTTAGATATTTGATGATGGGTCTTGGATTGCTATTGATAATGAGATATCGCCCAAAAGGTATACTTCCAGAAAAAATAGAAATAAAGTAATTCTATTATGAAATATATTATATTAGGCGCTGCCATTGCCTGGACTATGTATATGGCTGACAAATATATGTTTTAGTAGTTAAAAACCTTTAACTATTAATTTTTATTAAACTTTAAAAAAAATAGATGACATTTTTAACTTATTTTGACTTTAGCTTATCTGAATTTTTAGTAATTTTATTTATAGTATTTATTGCATCTATAATTAGAGGGTTTAATGGCTTTGGTTTTTCTGCAACATGTATTTCAGGATTTTCTTTTATACTGCCTGCAATTCAAATAGTTCCAATTATATTAATACTAGAAGTTTTTATTAGTATTTTTATGATTCCATATATATGGAATAAAATAGATTGGAATTTTGTTTTTAAACTTTTAATTGGAATAGCTATTGGGTCACCAATTGGATTGTTTTTATTAAAATACTTATCTCCCGAAACTACTCATTTGTATGTGTGTTTGATAATTATTTTTTTTTCAATTTTATTGATGAAGGGATATGAAAATAAAAAAATTAATAACAACCGATCAAAAATCTTTACTGGTATTATTTCAGGAACTTTAAATGGATTAACAACACTGGGAGGAATGCCAGTAGCATTATTTCTTTTAGTGACCAGTATCCAGCCAGCTGTAATTAGAGGATCATTGGCTGCATTATTTTTTTTAACTGATGTCTACGCATTTATTTTAAGTTATTTTGGAGGAATTGTTGATATGACCACTGTTTATCGAACTCTTCCTCTAATATTAGTTTTACCTGCAGGAGTGTTCATCGGTAACAAATTTTTTATTAAGAGTAAGGAAAAGTTTTATAGAAAGGTTGTCTTTTATTTCTTAATAATTATTTCAATTTTTGGTATTTTGAGAATTTTAGCAAAT
>JAFJTK010000001.1 GCA_017880265.1 Candidatus Pelagibacter sp.
TAAAACTTAAGTAATTATTTGTTTTTTTAGCCCTAAAAATTAATATATTGCTAATGAGAACAAAATGTGTACATTTAATCCATGATTCGAGAGTTAAAAATATTAATAAAAAAGGCTAAAAATGACTAAAAACAACTTAAAAGTAGTTAAAACTACAAAAGCGCAACAAGCAGAAGGTAACGAAAAAAATAAAGCATTAGATGCTGCAATAGCACAAATTACTGACAATTTTGGAAAAGGTTCTGTAATGAAGCTTGGCCAAAGAAGAGCAATGGACGTTGAGTCGGTATCAACAGGATCTTTAAGCTTAGACATAGCGCTTGGAATAGGTGGTTTGCCAAAAGGAAGAGTTGTTGAAGTTTATGGACCAGAATCTTCTGGAAAAACTACATTAGCATTACAAGTTGTTGCTGAAGCTCAAAAAGCTGGTGGGATTTGTGCATTTGTTGATGCAGAGCACGCATTAGATCCAGTTTATGCAAAAAAACTTGGTGTAGATACTGAGGAATTATTAATTTCACAACCTGATACAGGTGAACAAGCTTTAGAAATAGCTGATACACTAGTTAAATCAGGATCAATTTCTGTAATTGTTGTTGACTCAGTTGCAGCATTAACTCCTCGAGCAGAAATTGAAGGAGAAATGGGAGATCATCATGTTGGTCTTCAATCAAGATTAATGAGTCAGGCTTTGAGAAAATTAACGGGTTCAATCTCAAGCACTAATACTATGATGATTTTTATTAACCAGATTAGAATGAAAATTGGAGTAATGTTTGGAAGTCCAGAAACTACTTCAGGCGGAAATGCTCTTAAATTTTACTCATCTGTGAGAATGGATATTAGAAGAATTGGAGCAATTAAAAATGGTGATGAGATTATTGGTAACTCAACTAGAGTTAAAGTGGTTAAAAATAAAGTAGCACCACCATTTAAAGTAGTAGAGTTTGATTTAATGTATGGAAAAGGTATTAGCAAAGTTGGTGAACTTGTTGACCTTGGGGCAAAAGCTGGAGTAGTTGAAAAAGCTGGTGCTTGGTATGCATATAAAGGTGAAAAAATTGGACAAGGTCGTGAAAATGCTAAGATTTATTTAGAGGAAAATCCTAATATTGCAGCTGAAATAGAAATGTCGATAAGAGAAAAAGCTGGAGTTATAGCAAAAAAAATTGAAGGAAATCCTCTTGACCCAGAAAAAGCTGCAAAAGATCAAATTGAAGATCCAGAAGTAGCAATAAAAGAGGAAGTAACACCTCCTAAAAAGAATTAATTAATAGGTCATCTTTAATTATTAAAAGGCGCTTAAATTAAGCGCCTTTTTTCCCTTACTGTTATCTAGACATAGAATAAAAAAGCTGTATTTTAAAAATATGGCTGACAAATCTTTAAACGAAATAAGAAACACATTCTTAAAATATTTTGAGAAGAATGATCATAAGATTGTTGAGTCTAGCAACCTAGTCCCTAATAACGACCCAACTTTAATGTTTGCAAACTCAGGGA
>JAFJTK010000089.1 GCA_017880265.1 Candidatus Pelagibacter sp.
CCACTAGAACCCCAATCACAATGATCATCTCTCATGTAGATACCTCTACTGTTATGCTGATCTAAATCTTCTTTTTTGATGATTTGAGCTTCATTTTCGTTATTTTTTAAGTTTTTATTCATATAAATTTTATAATTTACAAAATTTACAATATCTACCAAATTCGTTAAAAGCCTTGTAAATCAAAGAAAAAAATTGTAAATATAAATTTACAAAATTTACAAATAGCAAATATGAGTCAATTAGATTTAAAAATTGGACCAAAAATCAAGTCATTTAGAAGACAATTAGGACTTCAAGCAAACAAGCTTGCTGAGGATTTAGGTATATCTCCAAGCTATTTAAATTTGATCGAAAGTGGAAAAAGAAAAATTGATGGAGATTTACTATTATTAGTTTGTGAAAAATTAAATATCAATTTATCTGATCTAACATCAAAAACCGATATCAACTTACAAAATACAATATCTGAAATCCTTGATGACAGTTTGTTTGAGGATTTAGATATTTTAGGTCCAGAAGTTAAAGATTTAGTTAGTACAAATCCAAAAATTGGCAAGGCGATTGTAAGACTTGGAGATATTTTAAAAAAAAAAGATCATGAATTAATTAATAAAATTGAAAAGATATCTGGAAAAATTGTGGATAATAGAAAAAACTCTTTTCCTGGAGAAGTTATTTCTGATTTTTTACAAGTAAATAAAAATTACTTTCCTAAATTAGAAGAATTTGCAAACAAAGTTTTTGAAAAGATACAAAAAAATAATCGAACAAGATATATTGCTTTATGTGATTATTTAAAATCTGAATATTCTATTAAAGTTTTAGATGTAATACCTGAAGAGAGTAAACCTTTCTCAAAAATTTATAACAAAAATAAAAAAGAACTTTTGTTAAGTGACTATAGTTCTTTAGAGACAAAAAAATTACATGCAGCAGCGCAAATAGCACAAGAAGGAGCTAGTAAAGAAATTGATAAATATTTATCAACGTTTAGTTTTCCATCTGAAGAATCTAAAAAATTAACAAAAGTAGCTTTATTAAATTATTGTGGGGCAGCAATATTAATGCCTTACAAATTATTTCATTCAGAATGTAAGAAGCTTAAATACGATTTAGAACTATTACAAAATACTTTTGCAACATCCTTTGAACAAGTAGCACACAGAGTTACATGTTTACAAGATCCAAAACTTCCAGGAATTCCATTTCATTTTTTAAGAGTAGATATGGCAGGAAATATTTCAAAAAGATTTTCATTGTCAGGGATTGATATCCCAAGATATGGTGGGGCTTGTCCTAGATGGAATGTCTATTCTGCATTAACTAGACCAGGGGTTATTCAAGCTGCTGTCAGTAAAATGACTAATGGTGAAAAGTATGTTTGTATTGCAAGAACTGTTGAAAAAGGGATTGGACGATTTGGACAAGCAAAAAGTATATTATCTATTGGTCTTGGTTGTGAGGCCAAATATGCAAAAGACTTTGTATATACAGAAAATATAAATATTAATGATAAATCAACTGAAATTCCAATTGGTGTGTCATGTAGAACATGTGACAGACTAGATTGTTCACAAAGGGCATTTCCACCCTTACATAAAAAGTTTGATGTAGATTTAAATACAAGAGGAGTATCAGTTTACGTTAGTGATAATAATTCATAGATCATGATAAAATATATTTTGCCAGCTATTCTAATTTTTTTAATAGTATTGTTTTGGGAAAAAATTACTGAATATGCTGAAAAAAGGTTTAATATTAAGCTAAATTACATTGCTGTTAGCTCCATTATTGTTGCTATTGCAATTATCCTTTTGCTCCTTAATTACTAGTTTCTATGAGCAGATTTGACTTTTCAAACTATAAATTAGATGAGGCAGATGGTGTTTTTACTTTTAAAAATGAAAACACAACACTAGGTTTTGTCAGATTTAATGACCAGGGTGAAGTGGAATACATTTTTGTTAACCCAATTTTTAGAAAAAAGGGAATTGCTAAAAAACTGTTAAATCTTGTTAAAGATAAAACAGGCAAATTGCCAATACCACAAGATCCAATTAGCCCTTTAGGAAAAAAATTATTTAAAATAATATAAAACTATCAAAGATTGGTGTAATTAAAGTTTTATTAATTTAATTTATATATGAGTTTAAAAACATCTTATTCATCTCTTAAAGACAAAGTAGTTTTTGTACTGGGTGGTTCAACGGGCATTGGGGCAACATTAGTAGAAGAGTTTGCAAAACAAGGATCTAAAGTTGCTTTTGTTGGAAGGAATGAAGAAGCATCAAATGAATTAATTGAAAGTTTAAAGGAATGTAGTTTTGTTCCTAAATTTTATAAATGTGATATCACAGATACAAATTCTCTAGAAAATATAATTGCTGAAGTTATCAAATCTATAGGTGACATAAGCGTACTTTTAAATAATGCTGCAAATGATGAGCGACATGAATTTTTAGAGACTACCCATGAGTATTTTGATTGGGAGTATCAAACCAATTTAAAGCCACATGTGTTTACAGCGAAAGCCGTAATAAAAAGTATGATTAAATTAGGTGGTGGATCAGTTATTAATGTAGGATCTATTGGATGGATGAGAAAAAATGAAAAAACAATTCTTTATGGTGTTTTCAAATCCTCTTTACATGGATTAACTCATGGACTTGCAAAACGATTTGGTAAAGATAGAATTAGAGTAAACACACTTGTCCCGGGCTGGACAATGACTAAAAAGCAAATTGAAGTTCATCTTGATGAAGAGGGAGAGAAAAAAATTAAAGAAGGACAATGTTTGCCCGATAAAGTTTTACCTGAAGACATAGCTAATGCTGCATTATTTTTAGCATCAGATGATAGTAAGATGATTACCTCACAAGATATCGTTGTTGACGGTGGCTGGACATAATCCACTAAACAAACACATAAATGGATATAAATTTATTATTTTTCTTTACGGTTATTCCCGCAATTCTTTTATTTGGTATTGCTAAATCTGGTTTAGGAGGATCTATTGCTTTAATTTCAATTCCATTAATGACTGTGGCGATGCCACTAACACAAGCACTAGGGATTATTTTACCAATATTAATCTTCTCTGATTTTATAGCTACTTATAAATATAGAAAAGAATTTGATTTTGGTACTTTAAAGTTAATGGTTCCTTTTGCGGGTTTGGGAATAATAATAGGTTCATTGACTTTTTCATATTTTTCTGAAGATTTATTAAAATTTATTGTTGGTTTGATGGGCTTTCTTTTTGCAGGACATTATTTTTTTTTTAAGAAAAATAAGGAAGAAAAATCCCAAAAAAATTCACTAAAAGGAAGTATCTGCTCAACAATTGCTGGCTTTACGAGTTTTTGTGTTCATGCTGGAGGAACACCCACAAGTATTTACATGCTTCCCCTTAGAATGAAAAAAGAAATTTATGTTGGAACACGAATAATTTTTTTTACATTCGTAAATTTAATCAAACTACCGTTGTATATAAATCTATCAATGACCAATATGGAAACCTTTAAGCAATCACTTATTTTATTTCCAGTTGCTTTATTGGGAATTTTAATTGGTTATCAATTACTTAAAATAATTGAAGAAAAATTATTCTATAATATCTTATATACGTTAATTTTTATTACGAGCACCAAGCTTCTATATGACTATTTGATATAAGCACTTTTAAGTGTTTAGCTAAAGTTTAGAATAAAAATTACAAACAAATAATGAATAAAACTTTCAACCCTAGAATTAAAGCAAGAATAAGAAAAAATAGACAAGTTTTAAATAAGAATATTGATAATTTTTTTGGTTGGGTAAAAGGAGCTAAGCTAATTGAGTTGAAAGAGTGCAATACAGAAGAGGATCCAGTTCGTCCTGAATTAGATAATAAATTTAGAACAGGTTTTGGTAGGAAAATATATGGTGTCGAGTACAAGGGTGAAGTACACGCTGTAATGTGTTTTGCTTATACTAATGAAATTCCTAAAAGTGTTGATGAACTTGAAAAATTAAGCACTGATGCTTTTTTACAGAGTGCGATGAGAGATCAAAGTGGAGGTCAAATTGCAATTGCTTATACTGTATGGTCAAAGAAGAAGGGAGGTGGAAAGTTAATTGTAAAAGAGGTATTTAAAAAGATTAAAAAATCTAATCACTTAAATAGATTAGTTACTCTCTCGCCATTAACTGAAATGGCAACTAATTTTCATGTAAAAAATGGAGCTAAACTAATCCAAATTAATGAAACAACACAAAATTTTGAATATAAAGTCTAGTAGACCATGAATTTAAAAAATTTTTTCATTCTTATATTATGCACTTTATTAATTTTAAACTATTCTAACGTTATGGCTAATGAAGAAGCAAAATATGAAGTTATTGATAAAAATGAAATTTATGAGATTAGAAAGTATTCAGATCGTTTAGCGGTTGAAACTTCTAGAGCTGGTATAGATAGTAATTTTAGAAAATTATTTAATTACATATCAGGCAGAAATGATGCTGAAGAGAAAATAGCAATGACCACTCCAGTCACTCAAGTTGAAAAAAATGGTAATATGACTATGCAGTTTTATTTACCTTCAAAATTCAATTCAGGAAATGTACCCAATCCAAGCAGGGAAGATGTTCGAATCGTAAATATTGAAGGAGGTTATTATGCAGTTGTTAGATATTCTGGAAGAGCTTCTGATCGTAATTTTATAAAGCATAAAGAGATTTTAGAAAAAGAGTTAAAAAATAATAATATTTCAATTATAAGTCCACCCATTAGAGCAACATATGATAGCCCGTTTACACTGCCAATGAATAGAAGAAACGAAGCAATGTTTAAAGTGGAATTAAACTGATGAAATCAAAATATAAAGCTATGGTGTTATCTTGTATGGATCCAAGATTTCAAAATTTGGTTCATAATTTTCTAAAGAAAAAAAAATTAACTGGAAAGTACAGTGCTTTCACTATCGCAGGTGCTGCAGTGGGAGTTACACATAGTAAATTTAAAAAATGGCACAATACCTTTTATGATAATCTTGCAACTTCTATTCAACTTCATAAAATAGAAAAGCTTATTATTATTAATCACAAAGATTGCGGTGCTGAAAAAAATGCAAATGGAAAAAAAGAATTTAATCCTGAAAATGAAAAAAATATACACAAAAACTCATTTAACAAACTTAAAAAAGAAATTAAAAAAAGATTTCCAAAATTGAAAGTAGAGCTAAATCTAATTGCTTTAGATAGTAAAGTTATAAAATTTTAATTATTGATTTCTTATCAATGGGTAAACTTTAGGATTTAGATATTTTAGATTGGTTATCATAATCAATAATAAGGTCACAATTCCAATTGAAAAACCTAAGTAAATTAAAACTTTAAAATCAAACATCCAAACAAGCTCAAAGATATTTTCTATGATAAATTTTGAACCAATTACTGCAAAGAATATTGCAATCAGGATTACTGATTTAAATAT
>JAFJTK010000088.1 GCA_017880265.1 Candidatus Pelagibacter sp.
CATGAAACTTTAATTTGGGCTTCAAAAAGTGAAAAATCAAAATACACATTCAATTATCAATCATTAAAATGTTTAAATGATGATCTTCAAATGAGATCCAATTGGAATTTACCAATTTGTAATGGATCTGAGAGACTTAAGAAAAATGGTAAAAAAGTACACTCTACACAAAAACCAGAGTCTCTTCTTCACAGAGTATTATTAGCATCTTCTAATAAAGATGACATGATCTTAGATCCATTCTTAGGATCTGGAACTACAGCAACAGTTGCAAAGAAATTGGGTAGAAATTATTTTGGTATTGAAAAAGAAAAAAATTATTTTAAGGCAGCGGAAAAAAGATTAAAAAATACGAAACCTATTGAAGATGACTTGTTAGATACACTCAAAAATAATAGATCAAAACCAAGAATACCTTTTGGCTCACTAGTTGAACTAGGAATAATCAAGCCTGGCACTAACATTTTTGATAATAAAAAGAAAATAACTGCAAGGATTATGGCTGATGGTAGTATTAAACATAATCAAGCTGAAGGCTCTATACATAAAGTTGCAGCTACTATATTGGGTGCTGAAAGTTGTAATGGTTGGACTTATTGGCATTGTGATATCAACGGACGAACACATCCAATTGATTATCTAAGACAAAGATTAATTGCAAAAAATTAATTCTTATAAATCTTACCCAAATAATTTTCTAAAAATTTCTTATTTTTTGTTAATAACTTTAAGCTAATATTTCTAAAAAAAACTATAAGTGGATTGGAGACGTGAAATGCAAATTGATTTAATTTTGATCTATTATTAATCATTTTTACTTTTGCAACTCTGTTGTCATAAAAATTTTTTTTATCATTTATAATATTATCAAATAACTCTGATGCTCCCTCAATCGATTGTGAGGCTCCTTGAGCAAATGATGGAGGAAAAGCAAAAAATGCATCTCCAAGTAAAAAGATATTTTTACCTGGTTTAAGATAGCCTTTGCTTACAAAAACTGGGAAGCACTTAATATTATCAATATTTTCTAAAATAGTTGTTGAAAACTCATTTAGTAGTTTATGTTTAATCCCTTTAATGAAAGTTTCTTCTTTAAAAAGGCTGTAATTGCTGAGCTCTTTTTCTGTTAATTGATATTTTAATACTCCAATAAAATTATAACTTTCATGCGCTTTTTTTATTGGATAAATCACATAATGAAAATTATGCCCCATAAATAATGAAATATTATTTTCATTTAAATTCTTAAGTTTATTTCTTGAAATATTGCCTCTAATAGCAATGGAATTATTATATGAGGGCTTTATCTCCTCATTAGAAATTAATGATTTTCCTTTTGAAAAAACACCGTCAGAAATAATTAAATAGTCACAAATTGCTTTATTGTTTTCATTAAAAGTTAAACATATTTGATCATTTTTTTTTTCAATTTTTTCAATACCGTGATTATACTTAATTACATTATCATTTAATTTATTTTTTAAAAATTCAACTAACTTAGATCTTTTAAGGGTTGTGTACTTGCAGTCTTTAGAATTAAAATCTGAAATATTTAGATCGCATATTTTTTTTTCTGGTTTAATTGTATAAAAATCAATTTTCTTAGGGTTAAACTTATCTCTATCTTCTAAAGTATTAAATCCAATTTTATTAAGAAGTTTGATGCTATTAGTTGATAGCTGAATTCCATATCCTTCAACTAAATCAATTGAGGTATTTTTTTCATAAATGGTTACCTGATAATCTTGATTTTCTTTAAATAAATTTGCAATAAATAAGCCAGAAATACCCGCTCCAATTATTGCGATTTTTTTCATGAGTGATTTTCTAAATATGAAACAATTTTTTTAGTAAAAGTTGGCAGTGTGTATTTATCTAATTTTTTAGGATCAATCCAATAAGAAAAAGGCAAAGATTTTTTAATCTTATTAGTTTTAATTTTAATATTCATATTCATATTAGACATTTTAAAATTTAAATTATAGTTAAAGTTTTTAGGTTTGACTATTTCTTGCATTGGGAAAATATCTAAATTTTTTAAAAAATTAAAATTCTTATTTTTAATTAATAAATATTTTTTCTCTTTTTTATAAACATTAAGTAAATAATATTTCTCTTTGTTATTTTTTTTTAATTTACTCAAAACAAAATCTTTTTTTTTATAAGATTTACATTTTTCTGAAATAGGACATTGTTCACAATAAGGATTAATTGGTTTACATATTAGTGCTCCTAATTCCATTAATGCTTGAGCATAATCACTAGCTCTTAAAGAGGTGCCAAATATTTTTTTTTGTTTGACCAAATTATCTTTTTGGATTTGATTTTCATTCTTTAAGTAAAGATATCTTTTTAAAACTCTTTCGATATTACCATCTAAAGGAATAATAGGTTGGTTAAATGCAATAGCCATAATAGCGCTTGCAGTATAATCACCAATTCCAGGAAGTGACTTAAGGTCTAAAAAGTTATTAGGTAAATTTTTATTAAAATCTTTGATAACAATTTGTGCAGTTTTTTTTAAATTTTTAACTCTTGAATAATAACCAAGTCCCTCCCACAACTTAATTAATTTTTGATCGTTAAATTTTGCAAGAACTTCTAAGTTTGGAATATATTTTATAAATCTATTAAAATATGGAATTACAGTTGCAACTTGCGTTTGTTGCAACATAAACTCACTAACCAAGGTATAATATTGCTTTTTTTTAGAGGAAGTTTTTTTTCTCCAGGGCAATGTTCTTTTATGAATATCGTACCAATTGAGAATTTTATTTGTTATTATTAATTCTTTCATATGCAATTTAAAGATAATACTAAGCAGAGAAATAAAACCATTCAAGGTTTAAGATCGTTTAAAGACACTTTGCCGAAGAATGTAAAAAAAATTATAAATAAAAAAGGACATATTTATTCTGAAACTTTAAATAATTGGAAA
Organism: Candidatus Pelagibacter sp.; assembly: GCA_017880265.1. Next base: position 2,939 of record JAFJTK010000088.1, read on the forward strand.
TATATAGTTGGTGATAACTTATTTAAAGTTTGTTATCCCAAAACATTTAAAAACTCTAATAAGTTTGGAGTAAGCACATTATTGATAATGGTTAAAAGAGGCCATGAGGTTGACATGGAGTATTCAAAAAAAGACATAATGGATAAAATGAATAGCTTTTTTGGTTATACAGTGGTTGAAAAACTTAAATTTATAAGTTTTGATGATGAGCAAAAAATTTTTAATAAATCTGACACCAAACAAGAAAATGTCGCAATTAATAAATACCAAGATAAAATTAATAATGTTAAGAATGATAAAATAAAAAAATCACTTATCGAATTAACCAGGGTCTTTAAAAAAAAATGAAAAAACTTATAGCTTTTACACTTATATTCTTTAGCAGCATCTCTAGTATTAATGCTGAGGAAATAAAAAGAATATACGTTGGTAACAAAGATGCAAAAATAACTATAATCGCATTTGAGTCTTTAACCTGTAGTCACTGTGCAAACTTTCACAAAGATGTATATCCTCAATTAAAAGAAGAATATCTTGATACAGGTTTAGCTAAAATTGAATTCAGACATTTTCCGTTAGATGTTGCGGCCTTCAATGCTTCAAAAGTTTCACAATGTAAAAACGATGGTGATTCGGCAATTTTAAATAGTTTATACGCCAACCAGCAAAAATGGGTTAAAGGCAGTTCCGTAAAAGAAGCAAATGAAAATCTTCAAAAATTCCTTGTCAGTGAAGGTTTTGATCTAGATTTTGAAAAATGTATAAATAACAAAGAAATAGAAGACTTTGTTTTAAATGACCGAATAGATGGTGTCAAAAAATTTAAAGTAAATGCTACTCCCACTATAGTCATAAATGACAAAAAGTTTGAAAAAACTCTAACTTATAAAAATTTAAAAAAAGCTCTAGAAAAACTGATATAAGTTAATGCATGGAGTTTAAAAAAATCCAATTAAATGGATTTAAATCTTTTGCAGATAAAACCAATTTTCTAATTGAAGAAGGTCTAACAGGAATAGTGGGTCCTAACGGATGTGGGAAATCCAATATTGTTGAGTCTTTAAGATGGGTGATGGGAGAAACATCTGCAAAAAGTATGCGTGGCTCTGGAATGGAAGATGTAATCTTTAATGGTACCTCCAATAAAGCTTCCAAAAATATTGCAGAAGTTTCTATTGATGTAGAAAATAAAAACAATGAAGGACCTGTTCAATATCGAGATCTAGATCAAATAAGTGTTAGAAGAAAAATTGAAAAAGATAAAGGTTCTAAATTTTATATTAATGATAAAGAAGTAAGAGCTAGAGATGCTCAAATGTTTTTTGCAGATCTATCGACTGGAGCTCACTCACCTTCCATGATTAGTCAAGGACGTATTGGAGCTTTAGTAACAGCAAAACCAACTGATCGAAGAGCAATTTTAGAAGAAGCCGCAGGAATTTCTGGTTTACATGTGAGAAGACATGAAGCTGAACTAAGATTAGGAGCCGCAGAAAATAATCTTAAAAGAGCCGATGAATTACGAAGACAACAAGAAAAACAATTGGCTAATCTTCAAAAACAAGCAGAAGAAGCTACAAAATACAAATTAATTTCTGAAGAAATTAAAAAAATTGAAGCAGGGTTATATTATTTAAAATTATTAGAGATTGATAAAGAGATTAAAATTGAAAATGAGATTAACAATGAAGCAGAGGGAGAAGTAGAAGGATTCAACAATAAAATTACTGAGCTCGAAAATTTAATTAAAATAGCAACAGATAAAGTATCTCCACTTAGAGAAAAAAATATTGAAAACTTGTCCAGAATTCAAAGGCTAAATCTTGAGCTGCAGAGTTTGGATGAGGAAAATACTAGAATACAAGATGAGATAGAGTCTATTAATAAATCAATTAGCACTCTAGATGAAGATATAAATAGAGAAAGAGGAATTATAATAGATGCTAATTCTAATGAAAAAAGACTTAAAGAGGAAAAAGCAGATCTAATTGAAATAGACTCTAAATATTTTGAAACTGAAAAACTATCTAATGAAGATTTAGAAAATGCTAAAAAGGAACTAAAAAAAGAACAAGAAGCAGTAGATGAAGTTGTAAACAACATTGCAGAAGGAAGCATAAATATAAGTTTAGGACCAATTAAAAATGTCAAAAACTCTATAAATAGAGCAAAAGAATTAATTGATAGCAATGAAATCCAACAAGCTGTTACCCTATTAGACAGATGTAATATGGAACTTGATAATTTCTTAAATGATTTAAAAAATGAAAAAAGTAGACAAGAACTTTTAAACGTAAACGAGAAGTCACAAAATATAAAACAACTTCAAGAAAAATATGCTGACGCATATAGTAAAAATCAGTCAATCAAGAATGAATCAATTAAACGTAACGAAAGAATAAAAACAATTGAAACTGAAATTGAAAGTTGGAAAAATTTATTATCAAATTCAGAAAAAATGGTTGCAGAATTAATTGAAAGAAAAAATAAACTTTCAGATCAATTAAAAAAATTAGAAAATCAACCTAGAGTTCAAGCAGAGAGAAAAGGACAGATTTCTGAAAATTTAAGAATTTCTGATAAAGAAAAAGTTGATAACGATATAGTGATTGAAGAGACTGATAAAAGAATAGAAACATTGAGAACTGAGTTAAATGAAATTCAAGAACAATCTATTCAAATTAGAGAGAGAAAAGCAAGTTCGGGAGCAACTATAGAAGGTCTCCAAAAAAGAAAAAGTGATTTATTAGATAGAATAAATTCTGAATTAAATTTATCTGAAGATAATATTTTAGAAAATTCTAACTTAAATGGTGTTGAAGAATTGCCAAATGCTATTGATCAGGAAGATGCTTTAGATAAAAAAAAACAAGAAAGAGAAAGTTTAGGATCTGTTAATTTAAAAGCTGATGAAGAAACTAGCAAATATGAAGATGAAATTAAAAAAATGGAACAAGATCGTTCAGACTTAGTGACAGCAATAGTAAAATTAAAAGATAGCATTAATGAATTAAATCAAAAAGGAAGAGAAAGATTAATTGAGGCTTTTGAGAAAGTTAATAGAAAATTTAATGAAGTGTATACAAAACTGTTTAATGGTGGAAATGCTAAATTAGAATTAGTCGATTCAGATGATCCGTTAGAAGCAGGGTTGGAAATGCTAGTTAGCCCTCCTGGCAAAAGGCTTCAATCAATAACGTTGCTTTCAGGTGGTGAACAAGCGCTAACTGCTTTATCTTTAATTTTTGCAGTTTTTTTAACCAACCCATCTCCTATCTGTGTATTAGATGAGGTTGATGCTCCTCTTGATGATGCTAACGTAACAAGGTTTTGTAATTTACTTGAAGAACTAATTAAAATTACCAATACAAAATTTATTATTGTAACTCATCACGCCCTGACGATGTCTAAAATGAATAGACTTTATGGGGTAACTATGCCAGAAAAAGGTATAAGTCAGCTAGTAGCTGTTGATTTACAAAAAGCAGAGAGTATGGTTGCCTAAACTATATAAATGCCAAAAGATCCGTTCAAAACTCGCTTAGAGATTGCAAAAAGTAAAATTTCAAAGAAAAATCTCTATAATAAAAAGGATAATCCATCATCTATTGGAACTGCCTTCAAATTGAGCACAGAATTAGTATCAGCTGTGGCTGTAGGGACAATTATTGGGTTTATTTTTGACAAGACCTTTGGTACTAAACCCTGGTTTATATTAATATTTTTTTTTGTGGGTGTGGTTGCTGGAATTACCAACGTAATTAGGTCCGCAAAAAATATGCAAAAATAGATACAATTTATGGCATCAAATCCAATGACTCAATTCAATGTGCACAGAATTGGGCCAGAAATAAAAATAGGCACGTTTGATATTTCATTTACAAATGCAAGTTTGTTTATGATTATTAGTTCAGTTGCAATTCTATTAATTTTTAATCTTGGATCAAAAAAAAATTCATTAATACCAAATAAAATCCAACTACTAGCAGAACTTAGTTACACATTTGTTTCAAAAATGATTAGTGATACAGCCGGCCTTAAAGCAAAACCATATTTTGCTTTTATATTTTCACTTTTTATGTTTGTACTTTTTTGCAACATGTTTGGAATGATACCCTATACTTTCACTGTTACTAGTCATATCATTGTAACATTTGTTTTAGCTGCATTTATTTTTATAGGTGTAACAATTATTGGATTTATGAAACATGGTTTTGGATATTTAAAACTATTTGTGCCAAGTGGGGTTCCTGCAGTGCTACTTCCACTGATTGTAGTTATAGAAATAATTTCTTACTTAAGTAGACCAATAAGTTTATCAGTTAGATTGTTTGCTAACATGATGGCAGGTCATACAATGATGAAAGTTTTCGGAGGCTTTGTAATAAGTCTTGGAATAGTTGGTGGATGGCTTCCACTGAGTTTTTCGGTTGCATTAACAGGTTTGGAGATCTTAGTTGCTTTTCTTCAAGCGTATGTTTTTGCAATTTTAACCTGCATCTATTTAAATGATGCATTAAATTTACACCATTAATTAACATAGGAGGATATAATGGAATTAGAAGCAGCAAAAATGATCGGAGCAGGTCTAGCAGCAATAGCTTTAGCTGGTGCCGGTGTTGGTATCGGAATAATTTTTGGAAATTATTTATCAGGTGCAATGAGAAATCCATCTGCAGCACAAAAACAATTTCCTAATTTGCTTTTAGGTTTTGCACTTGCAGAAGCAACAGGATTATTTGGATTAGTAGTTGCATTAATCATTCTATTTGCGTTTTAAATTTAATGATTAAAAAAATATATTTTCAGTCAATATTTTTTAGCTTCCTTTTTTCATTGGAAGCTTTTGCAGCTGAAAGCGGAGGTATGCCTCAATTAAATCCAGAATTTTGGATTTCACAAATCTTTTGGTTAACTCTAACGTTTGGAATTTTGTATATAGTTTTATCAAAATTAATACTTCCAAAAATTAGTGACAACCTAGAGTCTAGAAAATCACAAATTTTAGAAAATATTGAGGCTGCAGAGAAACAAAGACAAAATAGTGAAGAAAAGCTTAAAGAATATGAAGAAATTGTTTCAAAAAGTAAGATGGAAGCAAAAAATATTTTTAATCAAGCAAGAGAAAAGGCATTAAAAGACATTAGTGCTAAAAAAGACGTTCTGGATAAGCAAATTGATGATGAAATTGGCAAGGCAGAACAAGAAATAAAAGAACTACAAAAAGGTGCAGCCGATAAAATTAATAAGATAGCAATTGAGACTTCATCAGAATTAATTCAAAAACTTATTGGTGCTGAGGTAAACAACAGTAGTATTTCAGCAATTGTAGATGATTTATCAAGAAGAAGTGGAGATAAATATTATGGCAATTGATGCAACTTTTTGGGTAGCAGTTTCATTTGTAATTTTTTTTGGAGCTTTAATTTATCTTAAAATTCCTCAGAAAGTTACTGAGATGTTGGATAAAATGATATCTGATATCAAAAATGAAATTGATGAAAGTGAAAAGTTAAGAACTGAGGCAAAAACACTGCTAGATAATGCACAGAATAAATTAGATACAGCACAAACTGTAAGTAATGAAATTTTAGATGAAGCAAAAAAAGATTCGGACAAATTAATAATTGAGCTAAATGATAAATTTCACAAATCATCTGAAATTAAAAAGAATTTAGCTGAAAATAAAATAAGCCAAATGAAAGAAGCTGCTATCAAAGAAATTAAAGATGCGTCAATTAAAATTGCAGTAGACTCAGTTAAAAAAATTATCACAACTTCCGTTGATAAATCTAAACTTGATGCAGTTTTTCAAAAAAACTTAGATGAAACTAAGGAAGAGTTAAAAAAGATTAACTCATAATATTCTTACAATTATTTTAAAAAACTATAAATTGTTAAAATGAATTCTATAGTTATTGGTTCAGGGTTTGGTGGAATTGCAGCTGCACTTAGGCTTAGAGCTAAAGGTCATCAGGTAACAATAATAGAAAAACATCCTGACTTAGGTGGAAGAGCAAGAGTGTTTAAAAAAAATGGTTTTACGTTTGACGGTGGACCAACTGTAATAACAGCCCCCTATTTAATTAACGAATTATTTGATTTATTTAAAAAAGATCCCAAAGATTATATTAAGCTTACTCCTCTTAAAATTTGGTACCAATTCATTTTTGAGGACAAAACAAAATTTGATTACTCAGGAAATGAGTCGGAAATGAAAAATCAAATTCAAAATATAAATAAAGAAGATGTAAAAGGCTATGAAAGGTTGGTAAATTTTACAAAAAAAATTTTTGATAAAGGTTTTACGGAGCTTGCAGATGTACCTTTTGATAAACCGTTTGTAATGATGCAACAATTACCTGCACTTCTAAAACTTAAAAGTTATAAATCTGTGTATTCACTAGTTTCTTCGTATATTAAAAGCGAAAAATTAAGGAGAATGCTAAGCATGCACCCTCTTCTAGTTGGTGGAAACCCTTTTTCTACGACCTCTATTTATGGACTAATTCTATACCTAGAAAAAAAATGGGGGATACATTATTCGATGGGTGGGACCGGAAATATTATAAAAGGTTATGAAAAATTAATGAATGAGGTTGGAATAAAGATATTGAAAGAAAGTGAAGTTACCAAGATAATTTCAAAAAATAACAAAATTTCTGGTGTTCAAATAAACAATGAAAATATTATAGAAGCTGATAACGTAATATGCAATGCAGATCCTCCGGCTGTTTACGAAAAATTATTAAATCAAAATAATAATTCACTTTTATTTAATTGGAAAAAAAATCGTATGGAATACTCCATGGGATTATTTGTGTATTATTTTGGAACAAAAAAAGTTTATGAGAACGTTGAGCATCATACAATCAAGTTTGGTAATAAATATAAAGAACATCTAGAGGATATATTTAACAAAAAAAAATTAAATGAAGATATTAGTTATTATCTTCATAGGCCATCAGCAACTGATAAATCAATGGCTCCTGAAGGTAATGATTGTTTTTATGTTTTGGTTCCAGTCCCCAACAATCAATCAAAAATTGATTGGAATATTGAAGGCGAAAAGATGAAAAAATTAGTGATAGAAAAAATGCAAAAGGATTTAATGCCTGATCTTAAAGAAAATATTATAGAAGATTTTTATCTTACACCCGATTACTTTGAAAAAGATTTAAATACTAAATATGGTTCTGGTTTTTCTATACAGCCAAAATTTACTCAATCAGCCTACTTTAGATTTCACAATAAATCAGAGATATATGATGGTCTTTACTTTGTTGGAGCAGGAACCCATCCTGGAGCAGGAGTTCCAGGCGTGTTGTCTTCTGCGAAGGTATTAGATAAAATCATATAATGGCAGATCAAAGTTATTTATCAATATACGCAAAATCATTTAATTGGGCAGGTTTTTTCTTGCCAAAAAAAACTTATTTAAAATGTTCAGCATTGTATGATTTTTGTAGGGTCGCTGACAATATTGCAGATAGCAATGAAGCAATTGAAATAAAAAAAATAAAATTTTTAGATTTTCAAAATGATTTTAATAATAAAAAATTTGATAATCCTATTATTAAAAATATGTGGCAACTCATAAATGAGTTTGATATTCCACTAAAAGTCGTTCATGATTTATTAGATGGAATAAATTCTGATATTCAACAAAGTATAAAATTACTTAAAAAAAAGGATTTATTACTCTACTCTTATAGGGTAGCAGGAACAGTTGGCTTAATGATGGCTAAGATTTTAAGAGTGAATAAAAAAAATTCGTTAAAATCTGCAATTGATCTTGGTATTGCAATGCAACTAACAAATATCTCGAGAGATGTTATTGAAGATCTTAATTTTGGAAGATCTTACATTGATCTAAATTTTGAAGAAATAAGATCTACTATAAAGCTTTCTGAAAGTTATTATGAAAATTCATTCTACTCAATCAAAGAAATTCCATTTGCTTTTCGTTTTGCTATTTTGGTTGCAAGGAGAGTTTATAGAAAAATTGGTTATAAAATTCTTAAACAACAAAATTTAGAAAATTACAAAAAATCAGGTAAAATTTATGTAACTAATATTGAAAAAATAATTGAAACTTTTTGCTCAGTGTATGATCTAATTAAATTATTTTTGATTAACAAAAGTGATAATGATATTGAGCATAATCATTCTTTAATTAGGGAAGAAATAAATTTAGATGAAAGAATTTGACTATATAATTATTGGAGGTGGCTGTGCAGGTCTATCTCTTGCCTATGAATTAAATCTTCACCAAAAATTAAATGATAAAACTTTGGCAATCATTGAGCCTAGGGATAATTATACTAAAGATAAGACTTGGTCTTTCTGGAAAATTTTTTCTCATAACTTTGAGGATTGTGTCAAAAAAAGTTGGAATAATTTTACTATTAATATACCAAATCATACAAAGCATTTGGAATGCAAAAATACTCCTTACCAAACAATTGATAGTGGGTTATTTTACGACAAAACAATTAAATCTTTAAAACAGAATAAAAATATTTTTTTCCTAAAAAATTTAAATGAAATAAATATTAACAATTCATTTATTTTTAATAGTGTTGAGAGTACTGCAAACAGTAAAGGAAAGCTGTGGCAACATTTTTCTGGTTTCGAAATAGAGACAAAGAAAGATTTTTTTGATGAAGAAATATTCAACCTAATGGATTTTGATTGTGAACAAAAAGATAGTGTTCATTTTTTCTATACACTTCCCTATTCAAAAAAAAGAGCGCTTGTAGAAACTACCTGGATTTCAGATCTCAAAAACTCATCTCTTCAGGATTATGATGAGCAACTTAATAACTATATTAAAAACCATTTAAAAATAAAAGATTTTACAATTAACCATAAAGAGGTCGGTGCAATACCTTTATTTAATATAGATTATATAAAAAAGCCTAATCAAATTAATATTGGAACAGTGGGCGGTATGACTAGATTAAGTACTGGATATACATTTCTTAATATTCAAGAGCATTCTAAGTATATAAGAAAAAATTTAGATAATATTCAAAATACTAGTTTATTTACACTAGGTAAAAAATACCAATTTTTAGATAATATATTTCTAAAAGTTTTAAAAAATAATCCAAAAGATATGGGTCAAATTTTTTTTAAAATGTTTGGCTGCCCTTCTGAAACTGTAATAAATTTTTTATCAAATAAAAGTAATTTATTAGAAGATCTGTCAATTATTTCTAAAATGCCAAAATTAAAATTTTTGAGACAACTTTTTTAATATGATAAATAATATAAAAAGAATAAACTTAAATCATTCTTTTATTTTTTTTTTATTTTGTAATATTATTTCTTTAATCACTTTTAAAGCTAAAAATTTCTCAATCTCTCCTCTAATTTGTTTATTATTTATTTTAGTTATCGGGGTATCACATGGATCTCTTGATCATATAAAAGGTAAAAGACTTTTAAAAATTTTTGATATTAAAAATGTTTTGTTCTTTTATGTGTCATACATATTACTCGCTATTTTTATAATCCTTATTTGGGTTTTGTTACCAGCAATATCTTTGCTTCTTTTTTTAGTAGTTGCGTCATATCATTTTGGTAAAGAAGATACTCAATTTTTAACAACAAATAATAATTTAATAAATCAACTATTATTCTTTTTCAAAGGATCACTGATTATTCTAGCACCTATGTTTTTTCATTTTAATGAAACAGTTGCAATATATAAATTTTTATTAATTGAAGATGAAGCTTTCTATACAATCTTAGATTATATAGAAACTAATAAGATCCTCTTGATTGGAATTGTTTTAAGTACTTTATCAAGTGTTCTATTATTCATAAAAGAATTTGAAATTAAAAAATTTGTAATTTTTCTAGATTATTTTTCAATTATTATTTTAAATTATTATCTTTCACCCTTAGTAGCGTTTACTTTATATTTTTGTTTTTTACATTCTTTAAGACACACTATTACTTTGATATTTGAAATAGATAATTTTGATTTTAATAGTGGTTTAATTAAATTTTTAAAAAAAGCACTACCACTTACAATTTTAACAGCTATTTTCTGCTTAATAAGTTTGTTTTTTTTAAACAATATTTATGATTTAAACAGTTCTATTTTAAAAGTGATATTTATAGGTTTGGCGTCTTTAACCTTTCCTCATATATTGCTCGAATATTTATTAGAGAAATATGAAAAACAAAGCAATTAACGTTTTACTTTCTGCTCCACGAGGTTTTTGTGCTGGTGTTGAAAGAGCTATTGAAATTGTAGAAAAATCAATTCAAAAATACGGTGCACCAGTTTACGTGCGGCATGAAATAGTTCACAATAAATTTGTTGTTGATGATTTAAAAAAAAAGGGAGCAATTTTTGTTGAAGAGCTTGAGGAAATAAATGATAAATCAAGACCAGTTATTTTTTCAGCTCATGGTGTTCCAAAAAAAATACCAGAAGATGCTAAAAATTATAATATGACTTATGTAGATGCAACATGTCCTCTTGTTTCTAAAGTGCACAGAGAAGCTGAAAATTTAAATAAAGCTGGCTACCATATAATTTTAATTGGCCATAAAAACCACCCTGAGGTTATAGGCACTATGGGTCAATTACCTGATGGATCAATTGATCTTGTACAAAATGAAGAAGAGGCAAAAAATTATGAGAATAAAGATAATAAAAAAATTGCATTTGTTACTCAGACAACTTTATCTGTAGACGATACAAAAGATATTATTCAAATTTTAAAAAAAAGATTTGAAAACATAAGAGAACCTCAAAAAGAAGATATTTGTTACGCAACAACAAATAGGCAAATGGCTGTTAAAAATATAGCTAAAAATTGCGATATGTTTTTTATAATTGGTAGTAGAAATTCTTCAAACTCAGTTAGACTTGTGGAAGTTGCTAAAAAATCTGGCTGTGAAAATTCAATGTTAATCCATTCAGAAAGTGAAATACCCTATGATAAAATTCAAAATTCAAATACTATTGGTATTTCATCTGGAGCTTCGGCGCCTGAAATATTAGTAGATAATTTTATTAGTGAATTAAAAAATAGATTTACTATTAAGATAGATGAAGTAGAAATAATTAAAGAAGACGTAGTATTTAAAATCCCAAATAAATTAAATTAAATGGCTGTTTACACAAAGATTAATAAGAAAGACATTGATTCAATTAACAATCAGTTTGAAATGGAAAAAATTATGCATTTCAAGGGCATAAAGAAAGGAATTGAAAATACAAATTACTTATTAAAAACAAAAAAAAATAAGTTCATTTTAACAATTTTTGAAAAAAGAGTTTCGAACAGAGAGATACCTTTTTTTATGAAACTAATGGAGATCTTAAATAACTCTAATATTAGCTGTCCAAAACCTCTGAAAAGTAAAAAAGGATTACACTTAATAAATTTAAAAAATAAAAAAGCATGCATTGTTTCTTTCTTACACGGAAAAGATAAAACTAAATTAAATTTAAATAATTGTTTTGAAGTTGGTAAAGTAATTGCAAATATCCATGAAATTACTAAAAAAATAGGCATATCCAGAAAAAATTCAATGGGTATCAAAGAGTTGGGACCATTATTAAAAAGTATAAAATTTAAATCAAAAAAATTTAATAATTTACAAAATTTTTTAGCAAATAACTTAAAAGATATAAAAAAAAATTGGCCCTCAAAACTTCCTCAAGGAGTAATTCATGGTGATTTATTTATAGATAATATTTTTTTTAATAAAAATAAATTGTCAGGAGTAATTGACTTTTATTTTGCTGCAAATGATATCTTTATGTATGAAATTGCAATCTGCATCAATGCTCTTTGTTTTGATTATAAAAATCAAAAATTTGTGATGAATAAGCAAAAAATTAAAAAATTAATAAAAGGCTACGAAAGTGTTAAAGAAATTTCATTAAAAGAAAAAAAATCATTAAATATCTTATGCAGGGGTGCTGCAATGAGGTATCTTTTAACTAGATTATATGATTATTCAAATACTCCTAAAACAGCATTGATTAAAATTAAAGATCCTAATGAGTATTATCAAAAACTTATTACGCATAATAACTTAAAGTCTTACAAAGATTATTTAAATTAATGATTGAAATCTATACTGATGGTTCTTGTTTAACAAACCCTGGGCATGGTGGTTGGGCAGCAATAATCAATGAAAATGGAAAAATAAAAAAAATAAGTGGTAATGAAAAAAATACTACCAATAATAGAATGGAATTATTGGCGCCTATTAATGCGTTGAAAAAAATAAATGCCAGTTCACAAATAACAATTTATACAGACTCACAATATGTGAAACTTGGAATTACAGAATGGATAAATAAGTGGATCATAAATAATTGGCAAACATCAAAAAAAGAAGATGTAAAAAATAAAGACTTATGGATTGAATTATATGATTTAAATAAATCTTTAAATGTAAAGTGGAATTGGGTGAAAGCTCACGCGGGAAATCCTATGAATGAAGAAGTAGATTTAATGGCAAAAAAAGCTGCAAATTTAGACTAACTTAATAAAGTTTTCAGCAGCAGAAATTTCACAAGATCCGGTATCTTCCTCTTCTTGTAATTTAACAATCTTTAAATTATCGACTAACATTGTATACCTATTAGATCTAACACCAAGTCCCCTTGCACTTTTATCTACATCAGCTCCAATTCCTTTAGTAAAATTTAAAAATGGATCTCCAACCATTAATATCTTGTCTCCAACATTATGTTCTTTGCCCCAGGCATTCATGACAAATGGATCATTCACTGAAATACAAATTATGTGGTCAATTCCTTTTTCTTTATATTGCTCAAACATGTTCACATATCCTGGGAGATGTTTTGCAGAGCATACAGAAGTGTAAGCTCCTGGAAGGCCAAAAATAACTACTTTTTTATCCTTTAAAAATATTTGAGTATTTTTTTTAACAGGTTCTCCATCCTCCATAACAAAAACATCTACATTAGGGATTTGATCATTTTCTTTTATATGCATTAAATTCTTTCTTTTATGTGTTGTTTGATTTTTTCAACTTCATTATCAATAATATCATAATTTTCTTTTTCCTCCATAACAAACATTAATTCTTTAGGTAGGTCTTCTTTTAAATTTATTGCTTTTTTAATTGCATCTGGAAATTTACATGGATGAGCTGTTGCTAAAACTATATTATTTCCATCTAAATTGATTTTATCAAAAGCACCATAACCAATTGCACTATGAGGATCTAATACAATTTTAAATTTTTCATAAACCTTACTAATTGTTTTTAAAACCTCTTCTTCATTCATTCGAGCAGATAAAAAATCTACATTTATTTTATCTAATTTTTCTTGATTGATAATATGTTTTCCTTTTTCTTTAATATTTTTCATTGCATCTATTGTTTGCAAATCATCCCCTTCATTTAAATCATAAAGTAGTCTTTCAAAATTACTTGCTACTTGTATATCCATACTAGGAGATAATGTTTCAGATACATTTTCCACTTCATAACTTCCTTTTGAAATAGCTCTATGGAGGATGTCATTCTGATTAGTGGCGACAATCAATTTATTAATTGGAAGGCCCATTTTTTTAGCTAGATATCCAGCAAATACATCACCAAAATTTCCTGTTGGTACCGAAAAATTGATTGGACGTTTGTCATCCTCTATTAAAAAATAGCTATAAAAATAATATACACTTTGAGCAATAATACGTGCCCAGTTTATTGAATTTACACCTGACATTTTGATATCATTTGAAAAAGTTTTATCCGCAAACATTGTTTTGACTAAATTTTGACAATCATCAAAATTTCCATTCACAGCGATATTAAAAACATTTTTGTCTTTTCCAGTAGTCATCAACTTTCTTTGAACTGTTGATACTCTATTATGAGGATGAAGCACAAAAATATTAATATTTTTTTTTCCTTTAATAGCATCAATAGCTGCTGCCCCAGTATCTCCTGAAGTAGCTACGACAATATTTATTTTTTCATTTTGATTATTTAAGTAATATTCATAAAAATTACCCAAAAGTTGCATTGCAACATCTTTAAAGGCTAGTGTAGGACCATGAAATAATTCAAGTACAGATCGATCTCCAACTTTAATAAGATCAACAACATTTTTTTTTCTAAAAACAGAATAAGATTTATCAATAATTTTATTTAAGTCAGCTTCGGTCATGAAGTCGCCAATAAATGGATAAATAATTTTCTTTGCTAAATCATTGTACTCAAGCCCTCTAAGATTGTTGATATCAACTTTGTGAAGAGATTGAGGTATGAATAGACCTCCATCATCTGCGAGACCTTTTATAAAAACATCCTTAAATTCAAAGGTTTTTTTATTATTTCTAGTACTTATGTATTCCATCTAATAATTTTTTTTTCTAAAATATAGATATATTAAAAGGATTGAAATCGCCATTGAAAACCAAGTAATAGCATATTTTTTATGATTGTTAGAAATTTTAGCAGTTACTACTTTAGGTTTTGGTAAACTATAATTACCATTTAAATAAATTATATATTTTGAAAACTTTTTACCTGTATATTTAAAAATATCTTCTCGATTTAATGTAAACCAGTAATTTTTTTCAATATCATTTTTTGGCTTAAAAGAGTTTGCCTTAGATTGAGTTTTTAGAGTGCCAATTATATTATTTTGATTAATTAGATTAATTTCAGGTTTATTTTTTTTATTAAACGGTATCCACCCTCTATTGATTAAATAATTTTTATCATTGATTAAAATAGGATTGATGACCTCGAATCCAGGTTTGCCACTTTCATTTAGATTGTAGAGATAAATTTGTTTTTGAAAATCTATTTTTCCTGAAGTTTTGACCCTTAAAAAGTTTTTCTCTTCAATACTTGATAGTTCAACTGGTTCATTTTTTAATGAGTTTTCAATCTGATTGATTAAATCTAATTTCCAACTTAGTCTATATAGTTGCCATGAACCTAAGGATATTAAAACTAAAATAATAAAATAGACAAAAACTGAAAATAGAAACTTGTTCTTCAAGAGTTAATTATTAACTTCCCCAAACGTATATTGCTGCAAATAAGAACAACCAAACTACATCTACAAAATGCCAGTACCATGCAGCTGCTTCAAATCCAAAATGATGATCTTTGGTAAAATGTCCTTTTCTAGCTCTAGCAAGACAAACTGCTAAAAATATTGTTCCAATTATAACATGAAATCCATGAAAACCTGTTGCCATATAGAATACAGCTCCATAAATATGACCAGAGTAATCAAAAGTAGCATGATGATATTCATAGGCCTGAAGCAAAGTAAAAAAGAAACCTAAAATAACTGTTAATGTTAAACCTTGTATAAACCCTTTTCTATCACCCTCTATTAATGAGTGATGAGCCCATGTAACAGTCGTTCCAGAAAGAAGTAAAACCAATGTATTAATTAATGGAATATCCCATGGATCGAATGTTTCAATATCTTTTGGTGGCCAAACGTTTCCAACAAATTCATTTGGAAATAAACTAATATCAAAGTATGCCCAAAACCATGCAACAAAGAACATAACCTCTGATGCTATAAATAAAGTCATACCATATCGGTGATGAATTTGAACAACAGGTGTATGATGACCTTGGTGTTCTGCTTCTATTACAACATCTCTAAACCACATGTAAGCACCATATAAAACTAAAGCTAGCCCTAAATACATTCCCCAAGAAACATCGTTATGCATATAAAATATTGTTCCAATTGCTAGCACTAAGCAAGAGAATGAAACATAGATAGGCCAAGGGCTTGGATCTACTAGGTGGTAATCATGTTTTTTTTCAGCTGACATTTTTCGTGATTATGATTGTTTATAGTAATCTGTCGAGAAAAAAGTGTACGACAAAGTTACATCTTGAAGATTTTTTGTAGTTGTATCATTGACGAGCTCAGGGTCTAAATAAAAAGTCATAACATAAGTTGCTTTTTCTCCAGCTTTAAGTTCTTGTTTTTCAAAGCAAAAACAACCCAATTTGCTATAATATTTTCCAAAGCTTGATGGTGAAACATTAAAACTAGCTACTCCATAAGTGGTTTCATCACCGTAATTTTGAACCTCAAACTCAATTTTGTTTACTTGGCCAACTTTTACATCAATTACATTTGATTTAGCTTTAAAATCCCAAGTAAGATTATTCACATTAGTATCAAATCTAACACTTACTACTTTATCTAAAACTATGTTTGGTGCTTCTTTGGAGACCTGAGTAGTTCCACCAAACCCTGTTATACGACAGAACATGTCATAAAGTGGGACTGCTGCAAAAGAAAGTCCAAGCATAAGAAAAAATACGCCTCCAAGTAATACTGGTGTTAAAGTTTTTTTCTTAATCATAACTGTCTATCAAAAACTCCAACGTTATATAAAGTAAATACAAATAGAAATACCATAAATGCCAAAATTGCTACAGCAGTTAAAATATTTTTTTTCTTAGTTTTTTTGTCAGGTGTCATCATAAAATTTTATCTATTAAAAAAAGAACAAATATCAGAAATAAGTATAAAATAGAATATCCAAATATAGATTTTGCTTTTTTTGCATCAAATTTATTTTTCTTAAAATTATAAAGCTCAAAACACAAAAAATTATAATAAAAAGTTAAAATTAAAGATGGGATTAAAAAAACTAATCCAACAAAATCGATAGCATATGGCATTACAATTACAGGGATCATTATTAAAGAATAGACAAAGATATTTAACTTAGTGCTTTCAATACCATTTGTTAATGGAAGCATCGGGATTTTAGCTTTTTTATAGTCATCTGATTTATAAAGGCTCAGCGCCCAAAAATGAGATGGTGTCCAAAAGAAAATGATTAAAAAGAATGTAATAGGCTCTAATGATAAAGAATTGGTTGCTATCGCCCAACCTATAACTGGTGGTAATGCGCCTGCTGCTCCACCAATTACAATGTTTTGTGGAGTTTTTCTCTTTAACCAAACTGTATAAATCAACACATAAAACAGAATAGTAAATAATAATAAGCTAGCCGATATTCTATTAGCAAAAAAATCTAGTGCAATTACTGAAAATATTGA
The DNA here is from genome assembly GCA_017880265.1 of Candidatus Pelagibacter sp. The sequence continues at coordinate 20,012 of JAFJTK010000088.1, forward strand.
AAGTGCCACGCCAAAAACTAAAGCTTGATTTTTATTAACTTTACCAGTTGGTATTGGTCTTAAACAAGTTCGTGTCATCAGTGCATCTAAATCTGACTCGTACCACATGTTCAATGCACCTGCTGCTCCTGCACCAATAGATACAAGAATAATTCCTATAATTGCATCTTTTGTTGAAATAACATTTGGTGCCATCAACAATCCTACAGCACAAGTAAAGATAACCAATGACATTACTCTTGGCTTCATCAATTTAAAGAGTTCAGAAAAATTGAAAACGTCTTCCTGACTTAGATTTCTATTCTTTAATTTAGTCTTAATCATCGGTTCTAAGTTAAAAAATCTAAATAAATATTAGCTAGTAGATTTTTCTACGCCCTCTTCATCTTCAAACTTTGGTAACTCTTCAAAAGTATGAAAATTAGGTGGCGATGGAACTGTCCATTCTAAAGTTGTAGCACCTTCTCCCCATGGGTTTTGAGCTGCTGCTTTTTTCTTTGAAAAAGCCCAAATAAGATTTGCAAAAAATACAGCCAAACCAATCACAGAAATGTATGATCCAATTGATGAAATGTAGTTCCAACCTGCAAAAGCATCTGGATAATCAGCATATCTTCTTGGCATTCCAGCTAATCCTAAAAAGTGTTGTGGAAAGAATACTAAATTAACTCCAATAAAAGTTAACCAAAAATGTAA
>JAFJTK010000060.1 GCA_017880265.1 Candidatus Pelagibacter sp.
GACATGACATTCGGTTTCCAGAAAGTTCTAAAACATTACTACCTACAAGGTCTTCACCAAGTAGTAGTAAATGCTGATTTCTATATTACAGGATCTAAGTATAAAAAGATGTCTGCTTTAGAGAAAAAAGCTTTAGAAGTTGCTGCGAATGCATCTCTATCAAAATCAATGAGTTACAGAATATACGAAAATGGAAAAGCTTTAGCTGAACTTACAGGTAAGCATGGTGTTATTTTACATGACACTCCAGCTGACTATTTCCCAGCGTACATGGCTGCAGCTAAAAAATCTTTAGAGACTAATGCTGCGAAGAATAAGTTCTTTGCAAAAGTATGGCAGTCTCAAAAAGACTTTGCTGATATTGCAGTTCCATTCTGGTCTGGATCTCAAATGTCTAATGCGAAGCTAGGTATGGCTCACGCAGCAACATTAAAATAGTATCTAAAAACTTTAACAGAGCGGGCAATTTATTGTCCGCTTTGTTTTTAATTCAAAATAATTTTTAAGATGCCAAAAAAAATTAAGTCCAAAACAAAATCCGTAAAACCTATGAAGCTTGATATTTCAGATGAAATGATAGCTGAGAGAAGAGGTGGGTCAGGACCAATGCCAAAAAATATGCCTAAATGGATGGCAGCTTCAATTACCAACATAGATTTATTTAGCAAGTGGGTCGGCAATATAGTTTGTTGGATTACCGTTCCACTAATATTAGCAATGACTTATGAAGTTTTAGCAAGAAAACTATTTACTGCCCCTACAATGTGGGCTTATGACATGAGTAGATTTATGTATGGGGCTTTATTTATGCTTGGTGCAGGATATGCTTTATCTAAAGGTGTTCATATTAGAGCAGATTTTTTATACAGAAATTTTAAAACAAAAACACAAGGTACAATAGATTTTTGGTTATATTTACTATTTTATTTCCCAGGTTTAATTGTCTTTCTTTATATGACGACTGGATTTGTCCAAGAATCAATTATGAGAGGCGAAAGAGGAATGGATACTGCATGGATGCCTTATATGTGGCCGATTAAAGCTTCATTGTGGTTTGGTATAGTTTTTTTAATCGTACAGGGTGTTTCAGAGTTATTTAAAAGTTATTGGGCTGCAACAAAAGGCGTGTGGCCAGGAGAGGAAGAATAAATGTTAGCTGAATTTATAGATCCAGCTGTTTTAGGTTTTATTTTAATTGGAGTAATGTTGTTCTCGATTTTTGTTGGGTTTCCAATTTCCTTTACTTTAATTTTTTTAGGATTTGTATTTGGGTACTTAGGCTTTGGAAAACTAGTATTTTATTTAATGACCTTGCAGTTTTCGATGGTCATGACCGAGCAAACGTTAGCCGCTGTCCCACTCTTTGTCTTTATGGGAATTATGATGGAACAGGCTGGATTGATGGAAAGATTATTTTCAGCATTCCAACTGATGCTAGCTAAAGTCAGAGGCTCATTATATTACGCGGTATTATTTGTCTCAGTAGTATTTGCTGCTGCTACAGGAATTGTTGGAGCCTCAGTTACCATCTTAGGTATCATGGCAGCTAAATCAATGAATAGATCTGGTTACAATGTAAGACTTGCTGCAGGAACTATTACTGCTGGCGGTACTCTAGGAATTTTAATCCCCCCAAGTATTATGCTTGTTGTGATGGGACCTATTATGGAAATCCCAGTAACAGATTTATTTGCAGCTGCAATTATTCCAGGAATTTTACTTGCAACACTTTACGCTGCATACACCACAATTAGATGTTGGATTGATCCAAGTCTTGGACCTGTATTGCCACCTGAACTTAGAGCAACAAGTATGAAAGCTGTTTGGATTGAATTCTTTTTAGGATTGGTTCCACCGGCTGCATTAGTTTTTGCAGCATTAGGAAGTATTCTTTTTGGGTTTGCAACTCCAACAGAGGCTGCTGGTTGTGGGGCAATGGGATCTTTACTTTTAGCTTTGGCCTATAAAAAATTAACGTTTAAAAAATTACAAGATGCTTTAGTTAAAACTTTAGAAATTTCAGCATTAATCATGGTCTTGGTTGCTGCTTCAAACTTTTTTGGAGCCGTTTTTTCTAGATTAGGAACACCAATGTTACTTACAGACTTTTTATTAGGTCTTGAAATGAATAAGTATTTAATTCTAGCTTTAATTATGGTGATAATCTTTTTATTAGGATGGCCATTAGAATGGGTTCCAATCGTAATGATTATCATTCCAATAATCTTACCTTTAGTTGAGGCGTTAGGGTTTAATTTAACTTGGTTTGCAATTTTGGTGGCGGTCAATCTCCAGACGGCCTGGCTGTCTCCCCCGGTTGCCTTATCAGCATATTTTTTAAAAGGTGTGGTTCCAGAATGGGATTTAAAAGATATTTATTATGGAATGATGCAATTTATGGTCATTCAAGTAATTGGCTTGATATTAATTATTATGTTTCCAAAAATCGCATTATGGTTACCAGCCTATCTTTATGGACAGTAGAAATTATTAGTTTAATATAATTTTTAGTGAATCAGCCAAAAGTTAAATACTCTCTTTCTAATTGGGATCTTGTAACAGTTAACCCAAATTATAAAACATGGAATTGGAAGGATCTTTTTTGCTTTTGGGGTGTAAATGTTCAAAGTATCATAGGATTTTCTCTAATAGCATCACTTTATACGATTTATAGCTTAAGCACATTTGTAGTTTTTTTTGGAACTATACTAGGTTCAATATTAGTTTATTTTTTCGCAAATTTAATTGGAAAACCATCTCAAAAATATGGACTACCTTTTTCTGTTTTATTAAGATCTTCCTTAGGGTTCAAAGGAGCAGAATTCTTTGGATTGATTAGAAGTATAGTTGGTATTTTTATGTTTGGGGTTCAAACATATTTTTTATCAAAAATAATTGGATATCTAATTAGAATTATAATTTTTTCAGTAGATAATACTCTTTTAGATCAAGAAATATTTTTAATTTTCTTACTTGGTCTGAATATTATTGATTGGGTTTCATTTATAATTGTAATTATTTTTCAAACTTTAATGTTTAGTGTGGGCGCTCAATTTAATAAGAAACTAGTTAATTATTCAGCAATTATTGTCTATGCAGGGATATTACTTTTTTTCTTTACCGTTTTGTTAAGTGATGTGAAAATGACAGCTAATGCGTTTATAAGTATTTTAGATTTTAAAAATTTCCTTAATTCAGATAATGTAGCTCCAATTCTAACTGTTGCGGGTACGATATTTGCATATTTTTCTATTATCATAATTAGTTTTGGAGATTTTTCACGACATGTAAAAAGTGAGGATGATTTAAAAAAAGGTAATTTAAGTTTAATTTTAAATTTAATAATATTTTCTTTTTTTGCAGTTTTTATAGTTGTTGGTTCTGATACTTTTTTAAATCAAAAATTTGAAGATTTAGATAGAATATTTACCAATCCAACCGATATAATTGGTAAGTTTGACGATATACAAATAACAATAATTGCACTTTTTTTTATTATTGTTGCTTCAGCCTCAACTAACTTAGTTGCTAATTTTATACCTTCACAGTATTCGCTTATTAATTTTTCTCCAAAAAATTTAACATTAAAAAGTGCTAGTTATACTATTTCAGTAATTGGTTTTTTTATTGGTATTTTCTGGTTAACAGTTTTAAGCCAAATTGGAATTTTATCATTTGTGGATACACTGGGTTCTTTTTTTGGACCTATATTTGGTTTAATGGTTGCTGATTATTATTTAATTAAAGATAAAAACATTAGTAATAAAGATATTTATTTAGCAGACGCTGAAAGTGTTTATTACTTTTCAAATGGATGGCATATAAAAGCAGTATACTCTTTAGTCATTGGCTTTATCTTTTCATCGTCAACAATTTGGAATATTAATTTAATGTTTTTACAATCTTATGCTTGGATAATTGGTGCATTTATTTCATCATTAACATATTATCTTTTAGCAAAAAAATAACATGAAAGCTTTAGTATATACTGGAACACAAGAATTGGTTTATAGAGATGAAGTTAATCCATCCGAAGTAAGTGGTGAAAGTATTTTAAAAGTTCATGCCTCAGGTATTTGTGGATCTGATATGCATGCATACCACGGTCATGACGAAAGAAGAGTACCACCATTAATTTTAGGTCATGAAGTAAGTGGTGAAGTTCAAAATGGAAAATTTAAAGGCAAAGATGTTGTTTTAAATCCATTAATTACTTGTGGAAAATGTGAGTATTGCACGAGTGGAAGAGAACATTTGTGTCCAAATCGAATAATATTAGGAATGAATAGACCCATAGAAAGACAAGGAGTTTTTGCTGAATTTGTTTCAACCCCTGATCAAAATATTTATGAAATTCCAAATGGGTTAGATAAAAATGAGGCACCAGTTGCTGAACCAACAGCAGTTTCTTTACATGCGGTTTTAATTGGCGAACAATCTTTAAAAAAACCATTATCTGAATGCAAGACATTAATTCAAGGTGGGGGAGCAATAGGTTTGCTATGTGGTTTGATATTGTCAAAAATTAAAGGCAATAAAAATATAGTTTTATCTGATCCAAATAAACTAAGACTTACTGAATGTTCTAAATATCTTGATGCAAATTTTGTATCTCCAAATGATAAAGAGATCAAAAGCAATAATTTTGATATTGTCTTTGATACTGTTGGTTTAGAAGTTTCAAGACAACAAGCAATAGACGTTGTTAAACCAGGTGGGTCTATAATTCACATAGGCCTTACCCAACCAGCAGGTACTTTTAACTTTAGAAAAATGACACTTCAAGAAGTGACTGTTATTGGCACTTATTGTTATACTAATAAAGATTTTGAACAAACCTTAAATATACTTGCAAATAAAGATATTGGTCCATTAGACTGGATAGAATTTAGAGAATTAAAAAATGGTGGTAATGCATTCAAACAAATCCATAATGGGACATGCGTTGCACCAAAAATTATTTTGTTACCATAAATGATTTTTTTAAAATAAACTTAAAGTTTAACTTATGAATGTACTGATAAATTTTTTATCTCTATTTCTTTTTTTAACATCAATAAGTGCTGCAAATGAGGTAAAAGTATTTGAATTTACAGAGGCAGAACTCTCTAATTTAGAAGTAAGAAAAGTTAGGGGTGCTGATAATAAAACAGAGTATTCAGTTGGTTCAAATGATAATGGAAATTATTTAAAAGCAGTAGCAGATAATGCTGCATCGGGACTTGGAAAGAAAGTTGTAATTGATCTAAACAAAACACCTATAATAAATATAACTTGGAAAATAGAAAAAAGCTTAGATGGCATTAAAGAAAATACAAAAAAAGGGCACGATTTTGCAGCTAGAGTTTTTGCTATAAAAAAAACTGGAGCAACTCCATTATCAAATAGAGCTATAAATTATGTGTTTTCTAGTAATAATGATGTTGGCTTTAATTCTCCAAGTCCATATACAAAAAAATCAATTGATAATGTTTTAGCTTCAACAAAAGAAAATTTAAACGAGTGGATTACTGTTAAAGCAAATGTGAAAGAAGACTTTAAAAAATTTCACAATCTAGATGTAGATGAATTGGACGGTTTAGCCATTATGTCAGATACTGATAATTCAAAATTAAAAGCTATAGCTTACTATCAAAATATTTATTTTTCTGCTGATTAATTAAATTTTAACCATTTTTTTAAACCCATACTCAAGAAAGATAAAAGAACTGCAACAATAACATCTGCAGTAGGGGTTGCATTAGGAAATCCAAAATTCCAAATTATTACCCCTATGAGCCAGATGATATAAACTTTCATTAATTATTTATATCTTAGTTTGTATTAAAATATTAATTTTTTTGATAGAATTTTATAATGCATGAAAATTTTTATCATAATGTGAAAGTTTATTATGAAGACACAGATGCTGGTGGCGTTGTCTATTATGCTAATTATTTAAAGTATTTAGAAAGAGCAAGAACGGAGGCTTTATCCACTATTGGTTTAAGCAATCTTCAAATAAAAGATAAGTTTGGCGCACTTATAATCGTCAAATCATGCAATATAGAATATAAAAAATCAGCATATTTAGAAGATGAATTAACCATTAGATCTTTTATTAAATCAGTCACTAAAACATCCTTTTTTATGAATCAAATTATAACTAAAGGGGATGATGTAATTGCCGAATCTCAAATTCATTTAGTTTTTGTCAATGAGAAGGGTAAACCAGTTAAGGTTCCACAGATAATATTTGATAATTTTAAACCTTATTTTTGTGATAGTATTAAATTGTAGATAACTTTTTCACTTTCTTAAATAAATTTGTCATCATTTTTAAAGATATTAATTTTGTATTAACATTTCTAGGACTTGGATGATAAGCAGGAATTAAAATGATATTGTCTGGTAAAACATATGATTTTCCATGTTTAAAGTGTATTTTCTTATTTAGATTATATTTTTTTTTATAAAATTTTAGACAATTTTCAAAAGCAACTTTTCCCAAAGTAATTATAACTTTTAATTTTTTTAAATTTGAAATTTCAGAATTAAAATAATTAGAACAATTATTTAACTCTTCTTTAAGTGGTTTGTCACCAGGTGGTACACATTTTAGTATGTTTGTTATATAGGTGGAATTTAATTTAAGGCCGTCTTTTAAATTTTCTGATAATGATTGGTTAGCTATTTTAGCTTTATGCAAACATTTAAATAAAAATTCACCAGATTTATCACCTGTAAAAGCTCTTCCTGTTCTTGTCCCTCCATGAGCTGCAGGGGCAAGACCTAATATTAAGATTTTTGCTTGATAATCACCAAATCCAGTAACTGGTTTTCCCCAATAAGTTTCTTTGATATTTTGCTTTCTTTTTTCAGTAGAAATTTTTTTAATGAATTTTACTAATCTTGGACATTTTTTACATTTAATTATTGTTTTATTTAAACTTTTAAATTTAATGCTCATTAATGAAATTTTTAAAATTTTTATTAATAATATTTATATCTATTAATTCGCCAATTAAAGCAGATTCAAATCAAAATATAATTAATGAACTTAAAAGAGGTGGAAATCTAATCTTTATAAGACACGCTTATGCCCCTGGCGGAGGGGACCCAAAAAATTTTGATATTAAGGATTGTAAAACACAAAGAAATTTAAGCAATTCTGGTCGAAACCAGGCTAAAAAAATAGGGACTTACTTTAAGGAAAACAATATTCCAATCAGTAAAGTTTATTCAAGTGAATGGTGTCGATGTAAAGAAACAGCATCAATAGCTTTTAATAATTTCGAAACAAAGAGTTTTTTAAATTCATTTTTTAGTTCTCAATTTGCTAAAAATAAAGATCCACAAATGAAAAAACTCAAAACGTTTATTAGTAATTGGAATGAAAATAAAAATTTAGTTTTTGTTACACATTATGTGGTTATTTCAGAAAGTTTAAATTATGCACCATCCTCAGGAGAGATAGTAATTTCAAACAAAGATTTTAAAGTTATTGATACAATTGAAATAGAATACTAGTATAATTTATTATGTCTTCCAAAAAAGCTATGAAACAAGCTCAAAAACAAGCTTACGCTAAACATCGTAGCAGTATTACGAATAGTAGATTTAATACTAAGAATAAAAATTCTTCAAAAAAAAATAAAAAGAAAAATTAACTTTCTTTCTCAAATCTTTCGATTTTTTTACATTTGGACATATGGGAAATACCTTCTTCATTATTGATAACAGTTTTTATCATAATATTCGGGTTATCTATTTCAAATAATAATTGGGTATAAAATTGAGGGTAGCCAACTTTATCAGTTAAAATTTTGTTATCTTCTTGGTATATAAATCTTGATAAAGTATTTTCTTTTTTAACAGTTAAGTCAGTAACTCTATATTTTTTAAAAGTTTTTGAATTATAAACATAATTCCTTGTCATTAATGATTTTTCTAAATCTAAAATATATTCATTTTTTAGAAAACCATCTTTACTATTATCACATGAGCTTAATATAATAATTTCTGCTTTTAAATTGCTAAAAGAAAAAAAAATAAAAAGAATTGTAAAAAAAAATTTTATAGAATTATTTTTTTTCATTTTTTTCAGCAAAAAATAATCCAATTAGCAATAATGCAGTCCAACCTATACCTAATAAAGCTTTAGGACTAGTATTGGCACTCCAGATATCTAGGACCAAAGCCCCAAAAACTAACCCGATAATATAAATTATAATTACAATTGTTGATTTACTCATTTTTTAAATTCTTTTTAAAAAGGGACATTCCATTATTAATTTTATATTCATAAGACTCGTTAAAACTATCTAGCTGCCAGCCACTAAGTCTTTTTTTTATCTCTTCTAAATTATTTGATTTCCAATCATCAGTAGTTTCTTCAAGTTTCCAAGTCTTTTTCTCTTCATTATTTCGTCCACAGCCATAACAGTATCCTGTGGTTGGATCAGTTTTACAGATGCTAATACAAGGTGAAATTATCATATTTTTTAAAATTAATATAAATTACAACAGATAAATAGTTATTTTTTCTTTAATTGTCATTGGACAAATAGTTTCAATAATATATAAAACCTCGTAATTTGTGGGGCGATGGCGGAATTGGTAGACGCGTTGGTCTTAGGAACCAATATTTTCGGATGTGAAGGTTCGAGTCCTTTTCGCCCTACCATTAAAATATTATGAAAGTTACAATAGAAAACATCAAAGGCTTAAATAAAGATCTTAAAGTTTTAATCGATAAAGAGACTATGAACTCTTATATGGATGAAAAATATGAAGAGATCAAAGGAACAGTAAATCTTAAAGGGTTTAGACCAGGGAAAGTTCCTAAAGAAGTTTTAAAAAGACAATTTGGTAAAGCTGTGTTTGGTGAGGTTTTAGATAAAGTTTTAAAAGAAACTTCTACAAAAGCATTAGAAGAAAACAAAATTAAACCTGCAGGTCAACCAAAATTGGATTTGAAAACTTATGGTGAAGATAAAGAATTAGAATATGTTTTGTCAGTAACAGAACTTCCAAAAGTAGATGTTAAATCAATTGAAAGTATTAAATTTGATCAATATTCAGTAAAAATAGATAATAGTGAGACAGATAAAAGAATTAAAGAAATAGCAAAAAATCAGCCTAGTTTTAAAGAAGCAGGCCCAGATACAAAAGCAAAAGAGGGTGATCTAGTTACATTAGATTATCAAGCTACAGTAGATGGTAAAGAATTCAAAGGTAGTGAAGGTAAAAACACCCAATTAACACTTGGAAAAGATTTATTTTTAAAAGGATTTGATAAACAATTAATCGGTGTCAAAAAAAATGACGAAAAAATCGTAGATGCAGTTTTACCTGAAAACTTTCCTGAAAAAGAGTTAGTTAATAAAGCTGCTAAATTTAAATGTAAAATTTTAAATGTAAAAAATCCTGAAGAGGTAAAAATTGATGATAATTTTGCAAAAAATTTAGGTGCTAAAGACTTAAATGATCTTAAAACATTAATTTCAAAACAGATAAACGATGAATATAAAAATTCATTAGATCAATTATCTAAAAATCAAATATTAAAAGAAATTGAGAAAATCAAAGTAGATGAAATTCCTGAAAATTTAATTGAAGAAGAAGTTAAAATTCTTTCACAAGGCATGGATGAAGCTGAAGCTAAAAAAAATAAAGCTAAATTTACTGAGACTGCAAAAACAAGAATTAAAACAGGATTAATATTAAATGAGTTTGGTGAGCAAAATAAAATTCAAGTATCAGAGCAAGAAATTCAAGCTGAGGTTCAAAAACAATTACGAATGATGCCAGGTCAAGAAAAAATGGTAATGGATTTTTATCAAAAAAATCCTTCAGCTGTTGCTAGTTTAAGAGGAACTGTTTATGAAGAAAAGATTTTAAATTTAATTAAAGAAAAAGCTAAACCAAATAAAAAAGAAATTTCTAAGGACGAGGCAGAGAAAATTCTAAAAGATGCACACAAACATGACCATAATCATGACCACGACCATGATCACGGCGAAGAAAAAAAAGTAAAAGCAAAACCTTCTAAAGAAAAAAAATCACCTACAAAAGCTTCAAAATCAAAGCCAGCAACAAAAAAAGTTAGCAAAAAGTAATCTCAAGTTGTATAAGTTAAGACGAATCAACTTATGACAACAAATATTCCTGAGCATATGAACACTTTAGTTCCAATGGTTGTTGAACAATCTAATAAAGGTGAAAGAGCTTATGATATTTATTCTAGACTTTTAAAAGAAAGAATAATTTTTTTAACAGGTCAAATTAATGACAATGTAGCATCATTAGTTACTGCTCAATTATTATTTTTAGAAGCAGAAGATCCTAAAAAAGAAATTTATTTATATATCAACAGTCCTGGTGGGCTTGTTACTGCTGGCCTTGGGATTTATGACACTATGCAATATGTCAAGCCAGATATTTCAACTCTATGCATTGGTCAAGCAGCTTCTATGGGTTCATTTTTACTTGCAGCTGGAACAAAAGGAAAAAGATTTTCGCTTCCAAATTCAAGAGTAATGGTTCATCAGCCATCGGCAGGCTTTCAAGGTCAAGTAACTGATATTGAAATACATGCAAATGAAGTTTCGTCACTAAAAAAAAGATTAAATGAAATCTATTCTAAACACACAGGTAAATCTGTAGATGAAGTTAAATCTGCTCTAGAGAGAGACAACTTTATGACTGCAGAAGTTGCTAAAGAGTTTGGTCTAATAGACGAAGTAGTAGAAAAAAGATCTTAAACCCCTATATATTGGATTTGATATAATCCAAACTTGATTAGTAGGAGTCTTCTATAATAAAGTAACTTAATTGATTCGTTAAAAATATTATGACAACAAATAATAAAAATATTCTTTACTGCTCTTTTTGTGGAAAGAGCCAACACGAAGTTAGAAAACTAATTGCTGGTCCTACGGTATTCATTTGTGATGAGTGTGTTGAATTATGTATGGATATCATCAAAGAGGAAAGCAAAGATACTTTTGTAAAACATCAAGATGGTCTTCCTTCACCTAAAGAAATTTGTGCAGTATTAGATGATTATGTAATTGGCCAACCTCATGCAAAAAAAGTTTTATCTGTTGCAGTTCATAATCATTACAAAAGATTAAATTATGAAAGCAAAACTAGTAAAAATGTTGAACTTGCAAAATCTAATATATTATTAGTTGGACCAACTGGATGTGGTAAGACGCTATTAGCTCAAACTTTAGCAAGAATTTTAGATGTTCCATTTACAATGGCTGATGCCACGACTTTAACAGAAGCTGGTTATGTTGGTGAAGACGTTGAAAATATTATTTTAAAATTATTGCAAGCGTCAGACTATAATGTTGAAAAAGCACAAAGAGGAATTGTCTACATTGATGAAGTGGATAAAATTAGCAGAAAATCAGAAAACCCTTCAATTACTCGAGATGTATCTGGAGAAGGGGTTCAACAAGCTTTATTAAAAATTATGGAAGGAACTGTTGCAAGTGTTCCGCCTCAAGGAGGAAGAAAACATCCTCAGCAAGAATTTTTACAAGTAGATACAACCAATATACTATTTATTTGTGGAGGAGCTTTTGCTGGTCTTGATAAGATTATTTCTCAAAGAGACAAGGGAACCTCAATAGGTTTTGGAGCAGATGTTAAAAATACACAAGATAAGAAAACTGGTGAATGGATGAAAACACTTGAGCCAGAAGATCTATTAAAATTTGGTTTAATTCCCGAGTTCATTGGAAGACTGCCAATGATAGCTACTCTTGAGGATTTAGATGAGAAATCATTAATCAAAATTTTACAAGAGCCAAAAAATTCACTTACAAAACAATATCAAGAATTATTTAAACTTGATGGAGCAAAATTAACTTTTAAAGAAAACGCGTTAAAAGAAATTGCACAAAAAGCAATTAAGAAGAAAACAGGTGCAAGAGGTTTAAGATCAATTTTAGAAAATATTTTATTAAAAACTATGTATGATTTGCCAAGCCAAGATAACATCGAAGAAGTTATAGTTGACGCAGGAGCTGCTAAAGGACAATCTCAACCGATATTAGTTCATGCTAAAGGTGACAATAAATCTAAGTCTAATAAGCCGTCAGCGGCTTAATATCCTTAATAACTAACAAAAACCTATTGCAATATAAAATATAATATCCATATTATTGCTATGGACGTTAAAATTACACTACCTCTATTACCTTTAAGAGACATTGTTGTGTTTCCTAGCATGGTAATTCCTTTATTTGTTGGAAGAGATAAGTCTATTTCGGCTTTAAATGAGGTGATGAAGAAAGATAAAAAAATAATTTTAGTTACCCAGAAAAACTCTGAAATTGATGATCCTAAAAAAACAGACATATTTATGTATGGTTGTGAAGGAAGTATTCTTCAACTTTTAAAACTACCTGATGGAACAGTTAAAGTATTAGTTGAAGGTATTAAAAGAGTTAAAATATTAGATTTTAAGGACAATGATAAATATATAACTTGTGACTATGCTCATTATAATGATGTTGTCACAAAAGATGAAGATTTATATCCACTTGCAGCAACAGCTTTAAGACGATTAGAAAAATTAACTTCTATTAATAAAAAAGTTTCAAGCGAAACTATTAATACGATTAAACAACTTAAAGACCCATCTCAAATTGCAGACAACATTGCATCTCACATTAATGCAACTATTTCAGAAAAACAGCAAATTTTCGAAACGGTAGATGTGAAGAAAAGATTAAATGCCATTATTAAAATAATGGAAAATGAAACTAGTATCATTGGGGTTGAGAAGAGAATTAGAGGTAGAGTTAAAACTCAAATGGAGAAAACCCAGAGAGAATACTATTTAAATGAACAACTAAAAGCTATTCAAAAAGAATTAGGTGAAATTGAAGACGGTAAGGATGAAACTACTAGTCTTAATAAAGCTATCACAAAAGCTAAAATGCCTAAAGAAGTCGAAAAAAAATGTCTTCAAGAGTTAAAAAAATTAAAAAATATGAGCCCGATGTCAGCAGAGGCAACAGTTGTTAGAAATTATCTAGATTGGATGACTGAACTTCCTTGGCACAAGAAAAGTGAAGTTGATATTGATTTAACGAAAGCTCTTAATATTTTAGATAAAGATCATTTTGGACTAGAGAAAGTTAAAGAAAGAATAATAGAATTTCTTGCTGTTCAAAAAAGAATGGAAAAAATTAAAGGACCAATTTTATGCTTAGTTGGACCTCCAGGAGTGGGTAAAACTTCATTAGGAAAATCTATTGCAAAAGCTACTAACAGAGAGTTTGTCAGAATGTCAGTTGGTGGTATGAGAGATGAAGCTGAAATTAGAGGTCATAGAAGAACTTATATAGGATCGTTACCTGGAAAAATTATTCAAATGATGAAAAAAGCTGGAACTAAAAATCCACTAATTTTACTAGATGAAATTGATAAAATTGGAAATGATTATAGAGGTGATCCTTCATCTGCTTTATTAGAAGCCCTAGATCCAGAACAGAATACTACATTTAACGATCATTATTTAGAAGTTGATTATGATTTATCGGATGTAATGTTTGTAACTACCGCAAATACATTAAATATTCTTCCACCACTATTAGATAGAATGGAAGTAATAAGACTTGCTGGATACACAGAGGATGAAAAAATTAGTATTGCTAATAAATATCTTCTACCTAAACAAATTAAAGATAATGGTGTGAAAGATAAAGAGATGAAATTAGAAGATGATATAATTAAAGAAGTTATCAGAGGTTATACTAAAGAGTCTGGTGTTAGAAACTTAGAAAGAGAAATTTCAAAACTTGCAAGAAAAGTAGTTAAGAAAATAGTTGCCGGTGAAGAAAAGGAAGTAAATATAAATAATAAAAATTTATCTGATTTTTTAGGAATTGCTAAATTTAAATTTGGTGAATTAGAGGCAGAAAATAGAGTTGGAGTTGTGACTGGACTTGCATGGACTGAATATGGTGGAGAAATTTTAAAAATCGAAACTGTTACTATGCCAGGTAAAGGTAGGATGCAAATTACTGGTAAACTTGGAGATGTAATGCAAGAGTCTGTTAAAGCTGCAAAATCTTTTGTAAGATCAAAATGTTTGGAATATGGAATTATCCCTCCATTGTTTGAAAAGAAAGACTTTCATATTCATGTACCAGAAGGTGCAACCCCTAAAGATGGCCCATCTGCAGGAATTGGAATGGTAACTTCGATTGTTTCATCAATTACTGGAATTCCAGTAAGAAGAGATGTTGCAATGACAGGTGAAGTTACTTTAACTGGACAAGTTTTACCGATTGGTGGATTAAAGGAAAAACTTTTAGCAGCTCATAGAGCTGGAATTAAAGAGGTGTTAATACCAAAAGAAAATGAAAAAGATTTGGTAGATATGCCGAAGAAAATTATTGATGATATAAAAATCACACCAGTTGAATTTGCTGACCAAGTTTTAAAAGTTGCTTTGACAAAAGAACTTAAAAGAACTGAGTGGGTTGAGGTCGATATATCTAAAAAAGACGATAAATCTCAAGCTAGTATTCAATAATAATTAATTTACTTTATTTAACTGTTGATGTAATAAGTAGCCTTATTTTGAGGGTGGTTAGCTCAGTTGGTAGAGCATCTCGTTTACACCGAGGGGGTCAAAGGTTCGAGTCCTTTACTACCCACCAAAATAACTAAAGTGGGGGTGTAGCTCAGTTGGTTAGAGCGATCGCCTGTCACGCGATAGGTCGAGGGTTCGAGTCCCTTCACTCCCGCCACTTTCCCCCCAATTTTTTTGTTAATATCAATTAAAATGTGACGTATCAGCCCTTCAACAAAAGGGAAAAACTGGTATATAGATTTCCATGTTATCTGAATTTTTAAAAGATTACTTACCAATTATACTATTTTTGATTATAGCATTAGGCCTTAGTTGTGCATTTGTTGTAGTAAACTTTATACTTTCACCAAAAAAACCAGATCCTGAAAAATTATCCGCTTATGAATGTGGATTTGAACCATTTGAAGATTCTAGAATGGAATTTGATGTTCGGTTTTATTTAGTAGCAATTTTATTTATTATTTTTGATTTAGAAATTGCATTTTTATTCCCTTGGGCAATCTCTCTTGGCAATATTGGCATATTAGGATTTTCTTCAATGATGATTTTTTTATTCATACTTACTATTGGTTTCATTTATGAGTGGAAAAAAGGTGCGCTAGATTGGGAATAAAAAATTACCATAATGAATAATAAGATAGACCAAGTACCAGAAGAATTTAAAGAACTTGCTAAAGATTTTAGTGAGAACGGATTTATTACAACTTCATTAGACAATTTAATCAACTGGTCTAGATCAGGATCTTTACACTGGATGACTTTCGGACTTGCGTGTTGTGCGGTTGAAATGATGCAAACTGCGATGCCAAGATATGACTTAGAAAGATTTGGTGCAGCACCAAGAGGATCACCAAGGCAATCTGATGTAATGATCGTTGCTGGAACTCTTACAAATAAAATGGCTCCTGCTTTGAGAAAAGTTTATGATCAAATGCCCGAACCAAGATACGTAATATCTATGGGTAGTTGTGCGAATGGAGGAGGTTACTATCATTACTCATATTCAGTAGTTAGAGGATGTGATCGAATTGTACCAGTTGACGTTTATGTTCCTGGATGCCCACCTTCAGCAGAAGCTTTATTGTATGGAATATTACAATTGCAAAAAAAAATAAGAAACAAAGGTTCCTTTATTAGGTAGATATGAACAATTTAGAAGATTTAGAAAAAAAAATAAATTCAGAATTAACAACTAAAATCAATAGTACTGAAATAAAACACAATCAGCTATACATTGAAATAGATAAAGAGGATATAATTGATGTAACTCTTTTCTTAAAAACAAATCAAGAAACTAAATTTAGACAACTAATTGATGTAACGGTTGTTGACTATCCAGAGAATGCTCAAAGATTTAAAATGGTTTATCTATTTTTAAGTCATGAATTTAATCAAAGAATTATTTTAACTTATTTAATAAATGAAAATGAGGTAATTCCATCATTAACAAGTATATTTCCAGCCGCTAATTGGATGGAAAGAGAGGTTTTTGATATGTATGGGGTGTCATTTAAAGATCACCCAGATTTAAGACGAATTTTAACTGATTATGGTTTTGAAGGTCATCCTTTAAGAAAAGATTTTCCTCTTACTGGACACACAGAGGTTAGATATAGCGAAGATCAAAAAAAAGTTATTAGTGAACCAGTGAAATTAGAACAAAATTATAGAAATTTTGATTATGAAAGCCCTTGGGAAGGAACAAAATACATCAAAGAAGAAATAGATAATAATGACAAAAAAAATTAAAAATCTAAACTTAAATTTTGGACCTCAGCACCCAGCTGCTCATGGTGTATTAAGATTGATATTAGAGCTTGATGGTGAAGTTGTTGAAAAAGCTGACCCGCATATAGGTTTATTGCATAGAGGTACTGAAAAGTTAATTGAAAACAAAACTTATATGCAAGCAGTACCTTATTTTGATCGTTTAGATTATGTTGCGCCAATGAACCAAGAGCATGCGTTTGCTCTAGCAGTTGAAAAAATATTAGATATCGATGTACCAATTAGAGCTCAATATATAAGAGTAATTTTTTGTGAGATAGGTAGAATTTTAAGTCATATTTTGAATGTTACTACACAAGCACTTGATGTAGGTGCTCTTACGCCTTCATTATGGGGGTTTGAAGAAAGAGAAACATTGATGACTTTTTATGAAAGAGCTTCAGGATCAAGACTTCATGCAAATTATTTTAGAGCTGGCGGAGTTCATCAAGATTTACCTCTTGGCTTGGAAAATGATATTGGAAAATTTTGTGAAACATTCCCAAAAATTATTGACGATCTTGAAAGTTTATTAACTGACAATAGAATTTTTAAACAAAGAAATGTTGATATAGGAATTGTATCAAAACAAGATGCATTAGATTATTCTTTTTCTGGTGTTATGGTTAGAGGCTCTGGTGTTGCTTGGGATTTAAGAAAATCACAACCATATGATTGCTATGATCAACTTGATTTTAAAATTCCTGTTGGAAAAAATGGAGATTGTTATGATCGATACTTATGCAGAATTGAAGAAATGAAAGAGAGTGTTTCCATAATCAAACAATGTCTCTCAAAAATGGAAAAAGGCCCAATTAAATCTTTAGATGGAAAAATAAGCCCACCACCAAAAAAAGATCTTAAGCAATCAATGGAAGCTTTGATTCATCATTTTAAACTTTTTACAGAGGGCTATAGAGTTCCTAAAGATGAAATTTATACAGCAGTTGAGGCTCCAAAAGGTGAGTTTGGTGTTTATTTAATTTCTGATGGTTCAAGCAAACCTTATAAGTGTAAAATTAGAGCACCAGGATTTTCACACCTTCAATCAATGGATTATTTAATAAAAGGTCATATGTTAGCTGATGTACCTGCTGTATTGGGTTCAATGGATATAGTTTTTGGAGAAGTAGATAGATGAGTTTAAGAAGACCAGCAAAAGATCAGCCAGAAACTTTCGAGTTTAACCCTTCATCCTTAGAGGCTGCAAAAGCTATTGTTTCTAAATACCCTGAAGGTAAACAGCAAAGTGCTGTTATGGCTTTGCTTTACATAGCTCAGAGACAAAATAATAATTGGATACCATTAGCTGCTATGAAGTATATCGCTAAATTTTTAGAGATGCCTTACATCAAAGTTTATGAGGTCGCTACTTTTTACACAATGTACAATTTATCTCCTGTCGGTAAATTTTTTGTACAAGTTTGCACTACTACTCCATGCATGATTAGAGGAGCAAATAAACTAGTTGAGGCGTGTAAAGAAAAAATTTCAGAGAATGAGTTAGAGTTATCAAGAGACAAGAGCTGTTCATGGATGGAAGTTGAATGTCTTGGAGCATGTGTGAATGCCCCAATGATGCAAATTAATGATGATTATTACGAAGATCTTGATAAAGAAAAAACTTTAGAAATTTTAGACAAAATTTTAAGTGGTGAAACACCAAAACCAGGATCTTATAGAGGTCGTGTGAATAACGAACCTGAAAATAACAGAAAAACACTTATGGATTTAAAAAATGCTTAAAGATAAAGATAGAATTTTTCAAAACCTATATAATGATTTGGGCTCAGATGTCTCTTCATCTCAAAAAAGAGGGGATTGGGTTAATACCAAAGATATAACAGATAAAGGTAGAGATTGGATTATCAATGAAATTAAATCTTCAGAATTAAGAGGCAGAGGTGGTGCTGGATTTCCAACAGGATTGAAATGGTCTTTTGCCCCTAAGGAAGTTGGATCAAGACCTCACTATTTAGTAATTAATGGAGATGAATCTGAGCCAGGAACTTGTAAGGATAGAGATATATTAAGATTTGAACCACACAAATTGATAGAAGGTTGTCTTATTGCTTCTTATGCTGTGCAAGCACATGTTTGCTATATTTATATCAGAGGCGAGTATTTTGTTGATGGTCAAAAACTTCAAGCTGCAATAGATGAAGCTTATGAAAAAAAATTACTTGGTAAAAATGCTGCTGGTACAGGCTGGGATTTAGATATTTATATTCATTATGGTGCAGGAGCTTATATTTGTGGTGAGGAAACAGCTTTACTTGAAAGTATTGAGGGAAAAAAAGGTCAACCAAGATTAAAACCTCCATTTCCAGCTTTAATTGGTTTATATGGATGTCCAACAATCATTAATAATGTTGAAACTATAGCAGTTGTTCCTACTATTCTTAGAAGAGGGGGCAAATGGTTTGCCTCACTTGGTAGAGAAAAAAATACAGGAACTAAAATTTTTTGTATTTCAGGGAATGTAAACAATCCATGCAATGTTGAAGAAGAAATGAATATACCATTAAAAGAATTAATAGAGGTTCATGCTGGTGGAGTAATTGGAGGTTGGGACAATCTACAAGCTGTAATTCCTGGGGGATCATCGATGCCATTAATACCTAAAGAAAAATGTGAAACATTAACTATGGATTTCGATTCTTTAATGGCTGAAAAAAGTGGATTAGGCACTGCAGGAATAGTCGTTATTAATAAAGATCAAGACATCATTAAATGCATGGCAAGAATTGCTAGATTTTATAAACATGAAAGTTGTGGTCAATGCACACCTTGTAGAGAGGGATCTGGATGGATGTGGCGTATGTTGGAACGTATGGCAAAAGGTGAGGCAACCAAAGATGAAGTTGATATGTTAGGTGATGTCACCAATCAAATTGCAGGTCACACTATTTGTGCTTTTGGTGAAGGCTCTTCATGGCCTGTGCAAGGTCTTTTAAGACACTTTAAAAAAGAGATAGAAGAAAGAAATAATTTAGAACTTATAGTAGAGAAAAAAAATACAATTCCTTACTTAGTCGATCAACACTTATTGGATAAAAAAAATGCTTAAATTAAAAGTTAACAATATTGATGTAGAAGTTGAAGAAGGTCTGACGGTTCTCCAAGCATGTGAAAAAGCTGGAGTTGAAATTCCAAGATTTTGTTATCATGAAAAACTTTCAATAGCTGGAAACTGTAGAATGTGCTTAGTTGAAATGGAAAAATCTCCTAAACCAGTTGCATCTTGTGCAATGCCTGCAGCAGAAGGCATGAATATCAAAACAAATACACCCTTTGTTGAAAAAGCAAGAAAAGGTGTGATGGAATTCTTACTTGCCAATCACCCATTAGATTGCCCTGTTTGTGATCAAGGTGGAGAATGTGATCTTCAAGATCAATCAATGTTCTATGGTGTAGATAAATCGAGATACAAAGAAAATAAAAGATCAGTTCCTGAAAAAAATATGGGACCTTTAATAAAAACTCAAATGACAAGATGTATTCATTGTACACGTTGTGTAAGATTTGCAACTGAAGTCGCTGGTGTGCCAGAGCTTGGAGCTATTGGCAGAGGTGAAGATATGCAAATTACAACTTATTTAGAACAATCAATGCAATCAGAGCTATCAGCTAATGTAGTAGATTTATGTCCAGTTGGAGCGCTAACATCGAAACCATATGTATTTGAAGCAAGACCTTGGGAACTTAAAAAGACAGAGACCATAGATGTTATGGATGCTATTGGATCAAATATAAGAGTTGATACTTATGATTGGGAAGTAAAAAGAGTATTACCAATTATAAACGAGGATATTAATGAAGAATGGATTTCTGACAAGACAAGATATGCTTGTGACGGTTTACTAAATCAAAGATTAGACACACCTTTTATAAAATATAATGGTAAATTTGAAAAAGCTTCATGGGAAGAAGTTTATAAAATTATAAAGTCTAAATTTGAAAATACATCTAAAGAAAAAGTATGTGGTTTTGTTGGAGATCTTACCAATATGGAAACTGGATATATTTTTAAAGAATTTTTTGATCGAACTTTAGACTCACAAAATTATGAGTCCAGATCAGATAATCGATTTATAGATATCAGAAAAAGAGAAAATTACCTTTTTAACTCTACCATAAATGGTATTGAAGAGTCTGATTTAATTTTTTTAATTGGAACTAATCCTAGATATGAAGCAACAATTTTAAATGCAAGAATAAGAAAATCTTATTTAAATAATAATACTAAAATTATTTCACTAAATGATTTGGGAGATTTAACTTATCCATATGAAAGTTTAGACGGAAAGACTAAAACATTAAAAGAAAT
>JAFJTK010000166.1 GCA_017880265.1 Candidatus Pelagibacter sp.
CTATGTACATTGGAATGGTTATTCTTCTTATATTAAACTTACCGCTTATTCCTTATATAGCTAGAATTCTTGCGGTTCCTAAAAATTATTTAATTCCTTTAATCTTATTTTTCTCTGTTACTGGAATTTATGTAATGTCATTTAATAATTTTGATATTTATTTAATGATTGGAATAGCTGTAGTTGCAACTTATTTAAGGCTATATGACTTTCCAATGCCACCTCTAATACTTGCTTTTGTCCTTGGTGGATTAATGGAGGAAAATTTAAGAAGATCTTTGTTATTAAGTAATGGTTCTTGGGAATTCTTATGGGATAGAACTTTAACTGCATGTATCTTGGCTACTACAATTTTGATTGTAATTTGGCATATTTACAAAACATTTTCTAAGAAAAATTAAGACTTTATATCTATTCTCTTTCTAATTATTTCTTTATCTAATTTCATTTCTCTATAAGAGATTATAAATATTCCAATAAATATTACACTTGCACCAATCCAAGTAAATAAATCAGGCGTTTCACTAAATATGAAATAACCAACTATAGAGGCAAAAACTAAATTTAAAAAAGAGTAGGGTTGTGTCATACTGACATCTACTAATTTATAAGCATGATTAAGAGCTAAATGTAAAACAGTTCCACTTAAGGCTGATAAGATTAAATAAATTATTGTTTTTGTACTTGGTGTTTCCCAAAAAAATAAAGCAACAATAAAACAGAAGATAGTCATATATAGAGACTGATATGATAAAATTGTGATTGCACTATCATCTTTAGAAATTTTCTTTGTAATAATGATTACAATTGACCAAAGCAAAGATGAAAACAAAGCCATATAAACACCAATGGATATTTCAATTAAACCAGGTCTTAGAATTATTAACATTCCACTAAAGCCAAGAACTAGCGCTAAAGTTCTATAAATATAAATTTTTTCTCCTAAAAAAAATACTGCAAGAATAGTAACCATCAAAGGCACCACAAAAGATATCGCTATTACCTTTTCAATAGGCAGCATAACTAAAGTTGAAAAATATAAGAGCATTGCTGGTAAATTCAGCATTGATCGGAAAAAATGTTTTTTAATGTGAGTTGTTTTAAAAACTACAAGCTTAGTTTTAATTATATAAGGTAAAATTATTAATAGCCCAAAAAAAAATCTTAAAAACCCAGCGGTATAAACATTTACGTCTTCTTGAGCTAATTTTAAAAATGAAAGCATCAATGTTCCAAAAAACATTGCAACAATTATTAAAGATATAGCTAATTTGTTATTAGACACTAATCAATTACTATAATTATATCTAAAATATTAACAATCTTAGTTTTGGAATATAAATTATTCTTTTGATGATTGATTTAAGACAAAGATGCCAGAACAGGTAATGATTATAGCACCAAAAATTGTAAACATATCAGGTATATCATTATAAAATATGTATCCAAAAATTATTGCCCAAAAAATTAATGTGTAATGAAATGGCTGTATAATACTTGCCCTTGCTTTACTTAAGGCAATGATTTGAAGATAAAGACCTAATGAAAAAAATATACCGATACCTAAAAACATTATGTATGAATATCCATTTATTGGAGTCCAAAACTTAAAAGCCAATAAAGACATAATTATTAAACCGATAATTGATGTATAAAATAAAGATGTTTCGTTAGAGTCATTTTTGGAAACTTTTTTAGTAATAATTTGATAAAGTCCAAGCACAAATGCAGCAATTAAAGGTAACAACGCTTTTGGATCAAAAATTGATGAAGTAGGTCTTAGAATAATCAAAACTCCAACAAAGCCAATAAAAATTGCAATCCAAGTTTTAGCAGATACTTTTTCTTTTAAGATAATTGCAGATAGTGCCACCACTATTACTGGTGCAAGTGAACCAATACTATGAGCATTAGCTAGAGATAAATATTTAAATGACAAAACAAAACAACCAGACTCTATTACTGAAAGTAAGCTTCTAAATATCTGTAATTTGATATCTTTTGACTTATAAAAAAATTGATTATTTTTTCTTTTAGACTCAAATAAAGCTAAAAATAAAACAAAAAAATATTTAACTAAAAGTAACTGAAAAATAGAATGATGAATTATTAAAGTTTTTTGAATTGTATCTAAAATAGAAAAAGACAAGTAAGCAAAAATTCCAAAAAGCATTCCAATAGACTCTTTGGATTTAAAAAGATGCATAAATTAGCTTAAGATCTTTTTGTATTGTTCAATGATATTTGGCCAATAAAACTTAGTGACAAATTCTTTTGCATTTTTTCCGTATTCTAAATATTTTTTATTTTCAAACATAGAATTGATGGATGAATAAATATCATCTAAATTATTTCCATCACAAATTAATCCTGTCTTTCCATGATCAATAGCATCAGAGGCGCCACCATCTTTGCCACCAATGGATGGAATACTTAATTGAGCAGCTTCTGTATAAGCTATTCCAAATCCTTCAACAGAAGATTTATAAATTGTAGATGGCATTACAAAAATGTTCGATTTAGCCACTAAAGCATTTTTTAAATCTTCACTTATATCTTTAAAAAACATTACCTGACCCTCCAAATCTAATTCTTTTACAAGATCTTTGATATTTTCTTCCTCATCACCATAACCGATACAAATGTAGATAATATCTGGATAAATTTGTTTTAGATTTCTTAGAGCCATTATTACTTTTTGATGATTTTTTCGTTTATCAAATCTTGAAACTGTAATTAATCTTGGTGTTTTAACTGCGAGTAAACTTTCAACTTTCTCTAATGATTTTTGATCAAGATCTTTAATTGGATCGATGCCCGGATTGATAACAATAATATTATCTGCTTTAACACCAATATTAATTGCCAGATCTTTAGTATATTTTGAATTCGCAATTACTTTTTCGACATTATTTAAAACTGTTAATAAACGTTTGTTAATCCCTGATCCTCTGGCATGGTTAATTTCTTTACCGTGAATTAAGCAATATTTTTTTTTATTCGTCTTTAAATGTTCTAAGCTTTTCCAATGATCTGCTATAATACCATTTACTTTGCCATTTTTTATAAATTCATCAATCAGATAGGCTTTTCGATATTTTCTAAGTAATTTAGGTCCCCCAACTCTTTCAATAGAAAATGTTGCTTGTTCATCAAATTCTTTATGGTTTTCAATATAATCTGCAAAAACTTTAATCATAAAGTTTTTTGAAAGTTCTCTTGCAAGTCCCCACATTAAGCTTTGCATACCCCCAAGCTCAGGTGGAAAAGATCTAGTAACGATTAAATACATTAATCATATTTCCATTTAATACTGCATCCAGCACTAGGGATTTGGTTCTGTGGTCCATTACCAGTTTCAGCAATTTGTTTCATAGATTTTAATAAATCACTTTCACCATCTTTTACTGGTACAAAATTTTTAAGTTCTCTTAGTCTTCCTCTGTATTGTAATTCTAGGTTTTTATTATAACCAAAGAAATCTGGTGTGCAGACAGCATCATAAGACTTTGCAACTTCTTGTGTATCATCATGCAAATAGGGAAAATTAAAATTATTATCTTTAGAAAATTTAATCATATTTTCAAATGAGTCATCCGGGTAATTTACAAAATCATTTGAACATATCGCAACTGTGTTAATTCCAATTTGTTTTAATTCATTACAATCTTCAACTAGTTCTTTTGTAATAGCTTTGACATATGGACAATGATTACAAATAAACATTATTAAAGTTCCATTTTCTCCCTTGATATCATTTAATGAAATAACTTTGTTTTCTGTAGATTTTAATTCAAAGGGTAAAGCTTTTTTACCAAAATCACATATTGGAGTTTGAACTGGCATACTATAAGAATATATAAATTATGTTTTACGATTTAAAAGATAAAAAACCTCAAAACTCAGGCGAAAATTGGGTAGCACCTAATGCAACAATCATTGGTGATGTGACTTTAGAGAAAAACTCTAGCATCTGGTTTAATGCGGTATTACGTGGTGATATTGAAAATATTCACATAGGTGAGGGGTCTAATATTCAAGATGGAAGTGTTTTACACACTGATCCTGGTTGTCCTTTAAAAGTTGGTAAAGACGTAACTGTCGGCCATCTTGTTATGCTTCATGGATGCACCATTGGGGACAATAGTTTAATTGGAATTGGTGCTGTTATACTTAATAACGCTAAAATTGGTAAAAATTGTATTATTGGAGCAAAAGCTCTAATTACAGAAAATAAAGAAATACCTGATAATTCTTTGGTGGTTGGTTCACCAGGTAAAATAATAAGAGAAGTAACAGAAGAAGAAAAAAAATCAGTTTTAGAAAACACCAAACACTACCAAGATAATTGGAAAAGATATTCTAAGTCAGTATTTTAATTAATGAGAAAGAAATTTAAAATTGGTATCGATTATGGAGGTACCAAAATTGAAGGAATTCTTTTAGATGATAATGGGGCTCAAATAGAGAGAAAAAGATACTCTTATGAAAAAAATTACTTATCAGGAATTGAAACAGTAAAAAAACTCGTAGATGAATTTGATAAGCTGAGTAATCAAATTTGTACAGTTGGTATAGGAATACCTGGATTTTCTTCTAAGGAAACAGGATTGGTGACAAACGCAAACTCCATGTGGTTAAATGATAAACCATTCAAAAAAGATTTAGAAACAGCTCTTAAAAGAGAAGTTAGATTAATGAATGATGCAAATTGTTTTACTTTATCGGAAGCAGTTGATGGTGCTGGAAAAGAGTATCAATCTATTTTTGGGATAATAGTTGGCACTGGCTTTGGGGGAGCACTTTCATATAAAAAAGAAATTATTGAAGGAGCTAATCAAATTGCAGGTGACTGGGGACATCAACCTCTTCCTTATCCAACTAAAGAAGAAATTGAAACAAAGATAAATTGTCCATCAATGAATTGTGGAAGACCTTTATGTGCAGAACAATTTATGTCAGGTATTGGTTTTAAAGATGTGTTTAATCAAAAACATAATACAAATTTTTCATCAGAAGAAATTGCACAACTTGATTTAGATGGAGATCCTCGAGCTAATTTAGAGTTGAGTTTATACGAAGATAGAATGGCAAGATTAATGGCAGTAATGATAGGTATTTTTGATCCTGATGCTATAATTCTTGGAGGAGGAATGTCTAATATAGATAGACTTTATAAAAATATTCCAGTGCTGATCCCCAAATATACTTTTTCCAATAAAGTAATTACAAAAGTAATAAAAAATTTTCATGGGGACTCAAGTGGAGTTAGAGGTGCTGCTTGGCTTTGGAATAATGTATAGTATTTAAAAAAAAGGAGACAATGATGCCAGCAG
>JAFJTK010000146.1 GCA_017880265.1 Candidatus Pelagibacter sp.
ATATTTTTGATGATACTCTTCTGCTGGACAATAATTTTTTACCAAGGAGGTTTTAGTGACAATTTTTCCTGAAAATTTAATATTTTCCTCTTTAATTACTTTTTCTGAAATTTCTTTTTGTTGATCGTTTAAATAAAAAATTTCACTTCTATACTGAGTTCCAAAATCTGGACCCTGAGAATTTAAAGTTGTTGGGTCATGAATTTCAAAAAAAAATTTTAAAATTTTTTCATAAGAAATAATTTTTGGGTCAAAGTCTAATTTTACGACTTCAGCATGATTAGTAGTTCCAGTACATACTTCTTTATATGTTGTTTCACTACTATTGCCTCCACAATAACCTACTTCAGTTTTAACAACTCCATCAAGTTTACTAAACTTAATTTCTGGTCCCCAAAAACATCCCAAACCTAAAATTGCTATTTCCATTGATAATTAACTTAATTAATTTAAA
Organism: Candidatus Pelagibacter sp.; assembly: GCA_017880265.1. The sequence continues at coordinate 455 of JAFJTK010000146.1, forward strand.
GTTAATCATATGTTGTCTAAAAATCAATTGGGCTTTTTTTACATGTTCATTTCAGTATGTGCATTTTCATTAATGGATGTCATAGTTAAGTGGTCTGATGAATATCCAGTTGGAGAAGTGTTATTTTTTAGAGGTTTTTTTGGAATAATACCTCTTTTATTTCTTATACCTAAAGACAGGTACTTTGATTTTTATAAAACTAATCGACCATTGTTACATTTAAAAAGATGCTTAGCTGGTTTGATTGCATTAATGTCCATATTTATTGCTTTAAGAAATTTGCCTCTTGCAACAGTCGTTAGTATTTCATTTGCTGCTCCAATATTTACAACTATTTTTTCAATTTTTTTATTAAATGAGAAAGTTGGATTTTATAGATGGTTAGCTGTTTTAGTGGGTTTTATTGGGATCATTGTTATTTCAGAACCAGGTTTTAGCTCATTAAATCTTTATTACATATATCCTATTATTTTTTGTTTAGGTTTATCGTATGTTGCAATTTCAATTAGAAAATTATCTACAACAGAGCCTGTCTGGCTTATTAGTTTTTTCTTTTCATTTTCTATAATGATTTTAAGTTTTTTTACTTTTTATCAAAATTGGATTATGCCAAATATGATAGATCTAATTCTACTTTCAATGATAGGAATATTGGGGGGGTTAGCAAATTTATGGTTATCTCAATCTTATAAACTTTCAGAAGTAAGTTTAGTATCTCCACTAAAGTATTTAGCTTTAATTTTTGCAATAATTTTTGGTTATATAATTTGGGACGAAATACCTACTTCAAAAACCCTAATAGGAGCTTTGTTGGTAATTTTTTCTTCATTTATAATATTTAAAAGAGAGATGACTTTAAAGAAACGTGTATCGGTTGCAAGACATGAGTAATACCCCTGCATATTGGAATACTGCAAAAAAATATTTATCTAAAAAAGATAAAGTAATGTCATCTTTGATTAATAAATATAAATCTCCATCGGAAAAAATTTTAACAACTAGAAAAGATGTTTTTTTTTCACTTTGTAAAAGTATCATTGGACAACAAATCAGTGTTGCAGCAGCAAACTCAGTTTTTTTACGATTTAAAAAAAAATGTAAAAATAAAATTAATGCCAAAACAGTTAATAACTTATCATTTGCTCAATTAAAATCATGTGGGCTTAGCAAGCAAAAAGTAAAAGGCATTCAAAGTTTATCAAAGCAAATTTTAGACAAATCTTTTAATCCTAGAATTATATCTAAAATGTCAGATGAGGATGCGATACTATATCTTTCTCAATTGAGACAAATCGGAAGATGGTCAGCTGAAATGATTTTACTGTTTACATATAATCGATCTAATATTTGGCCAGTTCAAGATATAGGTTTATTAAGAGCTATCTCAAAAAATTATAAAAAAAAATATTTACCACCTGAAAGTTATGTAAATTTATTGAATAAAAGATTTTCACCATATTGTTCTGTTGCAACTTGGTATCTTTGGAGAAGTATTGATCCAGAACCTATTCAGTACTAAATCCCTCTATTACCTGCATATGTCTTACGGTAGTATTTTTTGCAATATCCCATCCAGCTAAATATTCCTTGCTATTATGGCATTCTATAGCCTTTTCATAACTCGGAAACTCCCACACAACTGTTCTAACAAAATCATCACCTTCAAATGTTTTGTGATTTCCGCCTCTTACTAAAGGAACTCCCCCAAAACTTTTGATAATTGGTGTTACAGTTTCTGCATATCTTTTTAAATTATCTTGATTTTCAACTTTGACATATAAACTGATCCAATAAGCTTTCATTATTTCTCCCTTTTAAAATTTTTTAGTTATGATAGTAAAATTCATGGCTGACAAATTAATTATCACTTTTGATGAGTATAACAAAATTGTTGAAAAGTTAGCAATCGAGATTCATAAAAAATATAAACCAACAGTTTTAGTTGGAATAATGAGAGGGGCAGCCCCAATATTAGATATCCTTTCAAGAATATTAAAACTACCAACGGCTTATATCGTTATTCAGAGTTATTCAGGAGAGGGAATGGAGGATAAACAAGGCCAACTAATGTTTGCAAGAGAAATTAGTTCTTTAGCTGAGAGCAAAGATTACAACAAAGTACTTCTAGTGGACGATCTATCCGATACAGGATTAACGCTAAATAAAAGTATAGAGTGGTTAAAAAATTATGGCCCGACTAAAGATTATATAAAAGAAGTTAAAACAGCTTGTTTATGGAAAAAAAAATCTTCGACTTTTGAACCAGACTTTTGTCCAATAAGATTAGACACAGACCCATGGATTGTTCAGCCAACCGAACATTACGAAGAGCTATCTATAGAAGAAATTATTAAAAGAAATTAATTAATAGGGCTAGAGTTAACTAGCCCTATTAAATTTTTTAATTAAGCAACTGCAAAGCTTATCACACTTAATATTGCAATAATAAATATCGCTGGCGATGTAGATGAAAATTTACCAGTGAATATTTTAATTAAAGCATAGGATACAAATGCTAAAGCAATACCATTACTAATACTGTAGGTTAAAGGCATTGCAATCATAGCTAAAATTGCTGGAGCAGACTCTCCAATATCGTCCCATTCGATATCAGTGATGTTTCTAACAAATAAAACAGAAACAAATAATAAAGCAGCACCATCAATTTGTTTTGGTAAACTAGTTGCTAAAGGAGCAAAAAATATACATGCTAAAAATAACAATCCAATTACAAGAGATGTCATTCCTGTTCTACCACCAGCTTTTACACCAGCGCCAGACTCTACATAACTTGTAACTGTTGTTGTTCCCATCATTGCACCTGCAACTGTACCAACACTGTCAGATAGCATAGCTTTATTGATGTCCTGAAGTTTACCTTGTTTATCAACTTTACCAGCAACGTTTGCAACTGATGTCAACGTTCCCGCAGTATCAAAAAAGTCAATAAATAATAATGTAAATATTACTGTAGACATTCCTGCAGTCAGTGCTGCTGATAAATCAAACTCAAAAAGATAAGTCATTGGTGGAGGTGCACTTACAAGACCATTGAAATTAGCTAATCCTGCAGCCCATGAAATAATACTGAATACTAAAATTCCTATTATAATATTCCCTTTAATTTTCATTTTTTCCATTACAATGATTGCAATAAATGTTGCACAACCTAATAAAACTATTGGGTTACTTAAATCCCCAAGCTTTACTAAAGTTACTGGATCATCAACTACGACTTCCATGATCTGCAATCCAATAATTGCTAAGAATAAACCAATACCTGCACCAATTCCTAACTTTAGACTTTTAGGAATTGAATTTATTAACCAAGCTCTAATAGGTGTAAGAGATATTATTAAAAACAATACACCAGCAACTAGTACTGCACCTAAAGCCTCTTGAGGTGTGTAGCCCATTCCTGCACAAACTCCAAAAGCAACAAATGCATTAATTCCCATTCCTGGTGCAAGTCCAATTGGCCAAGTTTTTCCATAAAAAGCCATTATAAAACATGCAAGTGCTGTTGCTAATATTGTTGCGGTATATACTGCGCCGAAATCAAAGAAACCTTTTTCGGGTCCGGCAAATTCTCCCGATAAGATAAATGGATTTAAAAACATTATGTAAGCCATAGTTAAGAACGTTGTTGTTCCAGCTACTACTTCAGTTTTAAAATCTGTTTTGTGTTTTTTATAATTGAAATAATTTTCAAGCATTTGTCCTCCTAATAATGGACAATTATTTGATTCTATTAAAAAATACTCTTTAAAACTGAGATTTATTCACAAATTTCAACTTAGAAGTTTATATTTATGCCATAATTGAGTTGTTATTATCTATTTATGGGAAAATTAAATTTATTTTTTTTAACATCTGTTCTGATTTTAATGTTCACTGGCTGTCAGACAATTAAAGAAAAGACAGACTCAATTGTTGAAAAAGAAAATGAAAAGTTGAGTAAGTATATTAGTAAACCAGCAAGTGTTTTACAAATGGATTTAGGAAAACCAGATGAAGATTTCAAAAACGCAAAAGGAAATTTTGAGTTTATCTATAATACTAAAAAATATGGAATACCTTGTGAGAGAAGATTCGAGATTAATCCTGATAAAATTGTAATTGGGTTTGTATCTAATGGATGTTTCTAAGAGGTACTTGCGAGGAAATAATCCCCGCAAGTAAGGTAAAACTTATTTAATTTCTATAAGCTTTTTCTTTTTATGTTCTGGAATTATTCTTTCACAAGAAATTGTTAAAAGACCATCTCTAAGTTGAGCGCCATTAACTTTTACATCGTCAGCAATGGTAAATGATCTTGCAAATTGTCTTTGTGAGATACCTTTATGAATAATTTCTCCATCCATATTATTTTCTTCTGATTTATTAACTGGTTTAGTTCTTACAGTTAACAAATTATCTTCAAACTCAACTTCAACATCATTTTTGTTAAAGCCAGCTAACGCTACTTCAATAGCATAGTTGTCTTTTCCTGTTTTTCTGATGTTGTAGGGTGGATAATTTGACTGCATTGTCAAATTTCCATTTCCTAACATATTTTCAAATTGATCAAACATGTCGTCAAAACCAATTGAAAATGGTCTTAGTGAGTTAAAGATAGATAGATCCTTACTTGTCATAATATCCTCCTTTATTGTTAAGCAAGTTTATTTTTGCAAGCCCCATTAGGCGACTTACGAAAAATATATAGGAATTGATTTTAATTTTTCAAGATTAGAGAATTAAATTTTTTCTGATATTTTTAATGCAAAAGCATAATCTACTGCAATTTCTTCAATGGCTCCATCTCTACCAGATTTTCCACCATGACCTGCATTCATTTCTGTTTTTAAAAGAAGT
>JAFJTK010000158.1 GCA_017880265.1 Candidatus Pelagibacter sp.
ACATTGAAATTAAATATTTATTAATTACTTTCAAGGTATGAAAAATATAGAAGTAAGTAAAATTATCGACCCTATTCCAGCTTCGGATGGGGCTGGAGTAAAATTAAAAAGAAGTATTGGTGTTGAGCCAAATTACTTTGATCCATTCTTAATGCTAGATGAATTTGGATCTGAAAATAGTGAAGATTATATTGCAGGTTTTCCCCCTCACCCACACCGAGGAATTGAAACAGTGACTTATATGTTAGCTGGAGATTTTGAACATAAAGATAGCACAGGTGGCGAAGGTAGAATGACTGCAGGAGATGTTCAGTGGATGAAAACAGGAAGCGGAATAATTCATTCTGAAATGCCAGCAATGAAAGAAGGTAAGCTTCATGGTTTTCAATTATGGGTAAACATGCCTGCTAAATTAAAAATGAGTAAGCCTGAGTATATTTATATCGATGCAGATAAAATGAGTGTTCATAAAGATGATGACAAAACTATAAAAGTCATAGCTGGTAAATTTGAAAATGCTGAAGGCCCCGTTAAAGGTCATAACGTTGAACCAGTTTATTTTGATGTTGAATTAAATAAAGATAAAGAGTTCAATTATAAATTACCATCAACTCATAATTCCTTTATTTATTTGGTGAATGGTGAAATTGAAGTTGGTAAAAATGAACATGATAATGTTAAAGATAGTACTTTAATACTATTGTCTAGAGGTGAAGATTTAACTGTAAAAGCTAAATCAGATGCTAAGTTTTTACTGATCTCTGGAAAGCCAATTAATGAAGAAATTGCAAGAGGTGGTCCATTTGTAATGAATACTAAAGCAGAAATCTTGCAAGCAGTTCAAGATTATCATAATGATACATTTGTAAAATAAATTATGAAAGCTGTAGAAATTAAAAAAACTGGTGGACCTGAAGTTTTAGAACTTAAAGATATAACGCTAGATAAGCCAGGACCTGATCAAGTAACAATAGAACAAAAAGCTATTGGACTAAATTATATTGACACTTATCATAGATCAGGTTTGTACCCATTAAACTTACCAATTGGTCTAGGTTTAGAGGGCGCAGGTATTATTACTGATGTTGGAGATAACGTAAAAGACTTTAAAGTCGGTGATAAAATATCTTATGCAGGTATTCCATTAGGGTCTTATTCAACACATAGAAATTACCCAACAAAAAATCTAGTGAAAGTGCCAGATGGTATTGATTTAGAAGTTGCTGCAACTTTAATGACAAAAGGTTTAACTACATTTTATCTATTACATAAAACATTTCCGGTAAAATCAGGACAAACAATTCTATTCCATGCGGCTGCAGGAGGAGTTGGTCAAATATTTGGTCAGTGGGCTAAAAGTTTAGGCTGCACAGTTATAGGAACTGTTGGATCCGATGAAAAGATAAGTATAGCAAAAGAAAACGGTTACGATCATGTAATCAATTATAATAAAGAGGATTTTGCAAAAAAAGTTTTAGAGATTACAGACGGTAAAGGTGTTCCAGTTGTGTACGATGGTGTTGGTAAAGATACTTTAGATGGCTCAATTGAATGTTTAGCAGTTAGAGGAATGATGGTTTCATTTGGAAATGCATCAGGCCCTTTATCTGATATTAATGTTCCTAAAATGCTTCAGCCAAAAGGTCTGTATCTTGTAAGACCTGCAATGCAACAATACCTATCAACTAAAGAAGAGCTTGATGAAGCTTCAAAGATAATGTTTGAAAAAATTAGCTCTGGAAAAGTAAAAATTAATATATTTAAAAAATATAAATTAGATCAAGTTATTGAGGCTCATAAAGATTTAGAGGGTAGAAAAATTTTAGGCCCTGCAGTTATACTTCCTTAATCAAGCTTTACATCCATATCAGACATATGCAATTTAAGTGCATTAGTTGAAATATGAATTTCTCTAATAAAAAATAGTATAGATATAATCATTGATAAACAACAAGAGCCAAAAATTAATCTGGCAATAAAAACTTCATTTAAATATAGGCCTAACACAGTTAACATATTGAACAAAAAACCAAATGCAGCAAACATGATTGTCCAACGTAGTAGTGTGATCCGTCCACTTAAATTGATGAATTGTTTTTTCCATTCATGAGGAATGTGATTTTCATAAACATGTTCATCATGAAGTTCTCTAATCAACATGCTTAAAGAATGAAATCTGTTGCTATATACGCTCATTAATAGAGGAATAGCTGGAAACATAAGGGCTGTAACTGTGTAATCTATATTCATCCGAATCAGTTTGATTATGAATCTAGCCTTTGTTATTTACAAGTAAATTATGAACCAAATAAAGTTATTTATTGAGCTTACAAGATTAAAAAGACCAATTGGCTTTATGCTATTATTTTGGCCATGCTTATGGGGGCTTACAATTGTTTATGATTTTAATTCAGATTTAAAAATATATTTTTTTTATTCTGCACTTTTTCTTTCTGGCTCAATCCTTATGCGATCAGCAGGGTGTATAGTGAACGATATTGCAGATAAAAATTTTGATAAAAAAGTTGAGAGAACTAAAAATAGACCCATCGCCTCAGGAAAAGTATCTGTAAAACTTGCGTCAACTTATGCATTATTTTTATGTGCTATTGCTTTTTTAGTATTAATTAACTTTAATAATTTTACCATTTTAATGGCTCTAGCCTCAATGCCTTTAGCTTTCACTTATCCCTTAATGAAAAGAATTACTTATTGGCCTCAGTTATTTCTAGGTATTACATTTAATTATGGATTAATTTTGGCTTGGATTTCAATTGCGAATGAAGTTTCAATAATTCCAATGATATTTTATCTTGGAGCCATATTTTGGACACTAGGCTACGACACAATTTATGGATTTCAAGATATTAAAGATGATGAAATAATAGGAGTAAAGTCAACTTCAATAAAGTTTAAAAATGATCCAAAAAAATTTTTATTTATTTCATACTCATTGTTCATCATATCTTTGTTTTTAGTTGGAATATTAATGAAATTTAAAATCTATTATTTTTTATTTATGATTATACCCATTTTACATTTGCTAGTATTTCAGGTTAAAAAATTAAATACCAACCAATCGATTGATTGTTTTTCTAAATTTAAAAGTAATAATTTTTTAGGTGCAATAATCTTTGTCAACATTCTTATTGGAAAATTAATTTAGACAAAATGATAAAATCCAAAACATTTAAAAGACTTTATAAAGATTATACAAGCAAATTTCTTGGTAAAATTTTATTAGCTGCTGTCTTTTCGGTACTAGTTGCATTAAGCACTTCAGCAACAGCATGGCTTTTAGATCCGGCAATTGAAAAAATATTCATCAATAAAGATCAAACTTTGATTATTCTTATCCCTGTAGCAATTATTATTGCTTTTAGTGCAAAAGGTATCTCACTTTATTTTGCAAAACTAATAATGATTAATGTATCTGAAGAAGTTAAAAAAATTTTACAAACTGATATGCTTAAATCTTTTATAAAAGCAGACACTGAAACTATAGATAGCAAACACTCTGGTAAATATATTTCAAATTTAAATTTTGATGTAAATCAAATCACAAGAATGTTATCTGAGGCATATCTAAGTATTTTTAAAGATGGTCTTACATTAATAGGTTTACTTTTTGTGATGTTTTTTCAAAACTGGAAACTATCTTTAATAGCAATTATTATGATTCCGCTTGCATCTATCACTGCAAAAATTTTAGGAAAAAGAATGAGTAAAATTTCAACTCAAGCTCAAGAAAAATCTGGTGATTTAAATAGATACTTAATTGATCTTTTTAAAAATCATAAAATAATTAAAATTTTTCAAAGAGAAAATTTTGAAGAAAATAGATCTGAAAAGTTTGTAAATGATTTAAAAGAAAAATCTGCAAAAATTTCAGCTGTATATATTAGGTCGGCACCAGTAATGGAAATATTAACAGGTATAATGATTGCTATTTTGATATTTTATTCTGGAAAATTAATTATTAATGGTGAATTAGCAATTAATAACTTTTTTTCATTTCTCGCTGCTATGATGTTAGCCTACCAACCAGTAAAGACTCTCACAAAAGTTAATGTTGCAATATTCCAGGGATTTGCTGCTGCAGAGAGAATTCTTCCAATTATAGATATTAAAAATGAAATTGATTTAAACACAGATAAAGATGAATTAGCTATTTCAAAAGGAGATATAATTTTTGAAAATGTTAATTTTACTTACAAGTCTAATCCACAGAACAGAGTACTCCAAAACGTTAATGCAAATTTTGCTGGTGGCAAAATGACAGCATTAGTTGGTCATAGTGGATCTGGGAAATCAACATTACTAAATATGATACCAAGAATATATGCCCCAACAGATGGAGGTATTTTTTTAGATGGTCAAGATATATCAAAGTTTAATTTAGCATCTTTAAGAGACCAAATATCGATAGTAGATCAAAACACAACACTATTTGATGATACAGTTTTGAATAATATTAAATACGCTAGACCAGAAGCAAGCAATGAAGAGGTTTTTAAAGCTGCTGAACATTCAATGTGTGCTGAATTCATTAATAATTTAGAGAATGGTTATGAAACCATGATTGGTGAGAATGGGGTAAAATTATCTGGTGGAGAAAAACAAAGATTGTCAATAGCAAGAGCTTTTCTAAAAAAAAGTAAAATAATATTACTAGACGAAGCTACATCATCATTAGACTCTAAAACTGAAGAAAAGATTCAAAAAGCACTAGATCAATTAACTTTAAACAAAACAACAATTGTAATTGCTCATAGATTATCAACAATCCTTAACTCAGATAAAATATATGTTGTTGATAATGGTAAAATCATTGACTCAGGAAAACATGAGGAACTTTTAATACAATCAAAAGTCTACAAAAATTTCTATGAAAGACAAATTAAAGAACATTGATGTATTTTTTTTACAATATACTCACAAATTTAGCTATCATCATATCACCTGCAATTATTCTATATCGAATATTAAAAGGTAAAGAAGATATAAAAAGAGTTGGGGAAAAATTTTGTATTTATTCTCAAAAAAAAAATAAAAAAAAAATTTGGATACACGCAGCAAGCGTTGGTGAACTAATGAGTATAGTTCCAATTATACAAAAGCTAGAAAAAAATAAAAAAATAAAAAATATTTTAATAACAACAACAACTACTAGTTCAGCAAAAATTTTCAAAAAACTAAAAT
>JAFJTK010000074.1 GCA_017880265.1 Candidatus Pelagibacter sp.
ACCAAAGATACTAAAATTTTTATGTATAATTCAGATGAACAAATTAATGTTACAAATATAAAATAAAATGGGATTAGTTAAACAATTTAGAATTAAATCTCATAAAAAACCAAATTCAATTATTTCTTTTGAAAATATAAATCTTTCTTATGGAAGTAGATTAATTTTAGATAATATAAATTTCAAAATTAATGAAGGTCAAATTTTTGGAATGCTTGGTCCAAACGGAGTTGGTAAAAGTACAATTTTTAATTTAATAACTGGGCTAATTCAGCCAAATAGTGGAAAAATTAAATTAAATAATACAGATGTTTTAGATTACCCTATTTATTTAAGAACAAAGAAATTTCACATTGGTTATGTTCCTCAATATGGTGGTTATTTTAATGATCTAACTTTATATCAAAATTTAAAAGCGATCGCTGAAATCGTAATCAACGATAAAACTAGAGAAGAACATAAAATTAATTCATTAATTTCTAAATTTGAATTAGAGAATTTAAAAGATGTTAAGGCTAAATTTTTATCAGGTGGTCAAAAGAAAAAATTAGTTATTGCTTTATCACTATTGAGTGATCCAAAAGTTCTTCTTTTAGATGAATGCTTTGCTGCCCTAGATGTTTTGACAATCAAAATGTTACAAGAAATAATTGTAAATTTACAAAAAGAGACAAATATAACAATTTGTATATGCGACCACCAAGCAAGAGATTTGTTAGCTTGTGTAGATAAAGCCATGATACTAAGTAACTGTAAAATAGTTGCAGAAGGTTCACCTCAGGAATTAGTAAATAATATAGACGCTAAAAGTGCTTATTTTGGTGAATCTTTTAATTTTAAATAAATTTAATGGCCAATCAAATCACTGTAAAAAATAAAATTGAGAACTTCAATAAAAGTATAACGGTTTCCGGAGATAAAAGCCTAAGTATAAGATGGGTTTTGTTTTCCTCAATAGCAAAAGGTAAGTCAAAAGCTAATAATTTACTTTTATCTGAAGATGTTTTGGCTGCAATCAATGCAGTTAAAAAATTAGGTGCAAAAGTAAAATTAAATAAAAATAATTGTACAATCTTTGGTACCGGGCCAGATGGCTACAAATACAAAAGGAATATAACAATTAATTCAGAAAATTCAGGAACTTTAGGAAGATTGATTATGGGTCTATTGATTGATACGCCTCATAAAATAAAAATTATTGGTGATAAAAGTTTATCTAAAAGAGATTTTAATAGAATTGCAGAGCCTTTAAAAAAATTTGGTGCTAACATTAAGCTCACAAATAAAGGATTGCCCTTAACAATCAAAGGAAGTGAAAATCCTTTGCCAATAAATTATTTAGAGAACAAAGGCTCAGCTCAAGTAAAAAGTAGTATTATTTTAGCAGGTTTAAAAACGGGAGGTAAAACTTCTATCAAAGCTAAACCAAGCAGAAATCACACTGAGCTTTTATGTAAATACTTAAAGCTACCTCTAAAAGTAAAAAAGAAGAAAAACTACGATTTAATAGAAGTTTCAAAAGCTAAAAAAATAAAACCTTTAAATTATAAGATACCATCAGACATCAGCTCAGGAGCTTTTTTTATTGTGTTAACAGCACTATCTAATAATTCAAAGTTATTGATTAAAAATGTTAACATCAATCCATCTAGAATTGGCATAATAACTATATTAAAAAAAATGGGTGTTAACATCCAATTTAAGAATAAAAAGAATTACAAAGGTGAACTCGTAGCTGATATTTCAATTACAACTGCAAAAAAATTGAAACCAATTAATTGTCCACCTAAACTTAATAGTGGTGCCATTGACGAATTTTTAATAATTTTTTTAGTTGCAGCTAAAGCAAATGGAGTTTCATACTTTAAAGATATCGGTGAACTTAACCAAAAGGAAAGTCCTAGATTAAAATGGGGTGCAAAAATTCTAAATAAAATGGGAATTAAAACAATAACAACTGACAACTCCATTAAAATATTTGGTAACCCTAATTTAAATGTTAATAAAAAGATTGTTATTAAAGATTACCTAAAAGATCATCGGGTTTTTATGACAAGTGTAATCGCAGCTTCAGTTTTCGGTGGAACATGGAATATTCATGATAAAGATTCTATAAAGACTTCCTTTCCAACATTCCTAGATATAGTAAATGGTTTAAAAAAATAATGATAAAAAGAAAAAATATTATTAAAATTGCAATCGACTCCCCTGCTGCTGCTGGAGCTGGGACATTAGCAAAAGCGATCTCTAAACATTATAATCTCTTTTATTTAGATACTGGAAAAATTTATAGAATGATTGCTTATTTAAAAATTAAATTTCCAAAAAAATTTAATCAAAGCTTTATCAAATCTAAGATTAAAACTCTCAAAGTAAAAGATCTAGCTAATAAAGCATTATTGTCAGATGAAGTAGGAACAGAAGCATCAATTATATCGAAAGTAAAAAGTACAAGAAAACTTGTTCATTCATTTCAGTTAAATTTCGCCTACAATCCTCCAAAAAACTATAAAGGATCATGTCTTGATGGAAGGGATATCACTTACAATATTGTGCCCGATGCTGATTTTAAATTCTTCATTACAGCAAATGTAAAAACAAGAGCACTTAGAAGATATAAAGAGCTTAAAAGTCTAAAGAAGGATATTTCCTTTAAAGAGGTACTAAAAAGTATCCAAAAACGTGATAAAAGTGACTATAATAGAAAAATATCTCCCTTAAAGAAAACTAAAGATTCAGTGTTGCTAAATACATCGAAACTTACTAAAAGAGCGTGTTTTTTAAAAATAAAAAAAATTATAGACAGGAAAATTAATACTTAATGGAAATATACAAAGACCTTTCAAATCCAGCATCACAAGAATTCGAAAAATTACTAAATAGCCAACTCTCTAAAATCCAAATTGAAGAAGGTAAGATAATAGAAGGTAAGATTAACAAAATTACAGAAAAATTTGTTTTCTTATTTGTCGAAGGCTTAAAAAGTGAACCAGTGCTTGATGTGAATGAGTTAAAAAGCATGGGTCTTGGTGAAAAAATAAAAGTTGGTGAAACTATTCCAGTATTATTAGAAAAAATTGAAGATAAACATGGTGAAGTGCTAGTTTCTGCTAGCAAAGCTCAAAAAATTAAAGGTTGGGACAAGCTTGTTGAAGCTTATGAGAAAAATGAACCAATCATGGGTAAAATTACTTCAAAATGTAAAGGTGGCTGTATCGTTGAACACATCGATACTGGTTCTCTTATGTTTTTACCTGGATCACAAATTAGTGACAAACCATTAAAAGATATTAGTCATTTAATGAATGAACCTCAAAAATTTGCTCTAATAAAATTAGATAAAGTTAGAGGAAATGCTTGTGTTTCAAGAAGAGAAATAATTTCATCATTTAAAAAAGAAGACAAAGCAAAAATTATCGAAAAATATAAAGTTGGAGATATCATCAAGGGTGCTGAGGTTAAAGGTTATAGTTCTTTTGGATGTTTCTTTAATGTAAATGGTGAGCTTGATGTTTTAGTTCACTTACAAGAAATTTCTTATTCAAGAGTTAATCATCCAGATGAAGTTTTTAATATCGGTGAAAAACATGATTTAAAAGTAATCACAGTAGATAAAGAAAAGCTACAAGTTGGTTGTTCTGTAAAACAACTATCTCCAGATCCTTTTGAGCACATCGAAAACTATGAATTAAATAAAATTTATAAAGTTAAAGTTGTAAAATTAATGGACTTTGGTGCATTCTGTGAACTAGAGCCAGGACTTACAACTTTGCTTCACTCAAGCGAACTAAGTTGGACTAAGAAAAATATTTCAGCTAAAAAAATGTTTAAAGTTGGAGATGAAATCGACTGTATAATTACTGAAATTGACAAAGATAAAAGACGTGTTGCAATTTCACATAGATTAACTCAAGACAATCCATTTGAAACATTTGAAACAAAATACCCTGTTGGAACAATTGTTGAAGGTGAAGTGGTAAATAAAAATGAATACTCACTATTTGTTAAAGTTGAAGACTTAGATGTAGATGCATTTTTACATTGCAATGATTTAACTTATCTAAACAATGGCGAAGAAGAATTAGAGAAGTACAAAAAAGGTGATAAAATTAAAGTTAAAGTACTTGAAATAAAAGCCTCAGAACAAAAAATTAGAGTTGGTTTAAGACAAACTCAAGCAGATCCTTTTGATTGGTTTAAAGATAAATCTAAAAACCAAACAATTACTGTTAAAGTAATATCTACGGACAACAAAGGTTTAACGGTTAGACCTGAAGGTTGTGAAATGGATTTTCAAATTAAAAAATCAGCAATCGCAATTAATGCAGCTGATGCTAGACCAAGCAGATGGACAGGTGGAGAAAAACTTGACTGTGCAATAGCTGATCTTGATTTAGATAAGAGAAAAGTAACTTTAAGTATTAAATTATTGGAAGAAATTGAGAAAAAAGAAGCTTTAGATAAATACGGATCTGAAGGTTCAGGTAAAAACTTACCGTTCTCATCTCTTTCTGAAGATTTAAAGAAAAAAGAAGAAGATAAAGAGTAAACAGAAGATTTAAATTGGCTATTGTAAAATCAAAGCTTTTAAAACAACTCTCCGAAAACTATCCCAATTTTCTAAAAAAAGACCTCGAAAAGTTTACCAATATAATTTTAAACGAAATTAAACGTGCCCTTAAAAGAGGTGACCGAGTTGAACTTAGAGGTTTTGGAGTATTTTCAACCAATATCCAAAAAGCAAGGATTAGCAGAAACCCTAAAACAGGCGAAAAGGTAAATACACCAGAAAAGAAAACAATTCACTTTAAAATGTCAAAAGACTTGTTTAAAAAATTAAACGATGAAACATAAAAACATTTTTGTTGCTTGTGATACTTCTAATTTAAGTGAAATAAAAAAAATAATAAAACAAACTCAGACAAATAAACTTAAAGTTGTCCCTAAATTTGGCTTACAATTTTTTTACTCTAAAAATGGAAGAAAATTTTTAGAAAATTTTAAAAAAGACTTTTGGCTTGATTTGAAAATTAACGACATTCCCCAAACTGCTTTATCTGCAGTAGACAGTTTAAAAGATCTAAAAAGATGTAAATATATAACTGTCCATGTAAATGGAGGTCTTGAGATGTTAAAGGCTATTAAAAA
>JAFJTK010000155.1 GCA_017880265.1 Candidatus Pelagibacter sp.
CCTAAATTCATAAATTTTGGTTACTTTATATTGATTATATTGAATTAATTAATAAAAAAAGAGCCTCTAATTCTTAACAATTCTCTACTTAATTCTTCATTCTCTTTAAAAGGTTTTCTTCCATGAAGCCAAAAGTAATTATTAGCAATTATTGAAGATCCAACAGGTAATTTGGTAATGGCTTTGTTTTTACTTTCTTCTAAACCATCTGATAATCTTTGTAAAAAATTACCCTGTTTCATATTTTTAGGCTCAGGAAATTGATCAATGTAAGAAATAGTAGGTTTGCCATCAGCGTCAGAAGAAAATACTGGATGCTCTACCTTGTAATCTATATTTTTACTTTTTGGTGAACCCCAAATAAAATTCTGTTTACCAATAGGATCATTATATAAATCCTCACAATGTTCCCAATCATCAAGGTGTAACATTGCCGTTTCTCCACCTTCTACATTTTGTTCATCAATTTTAGTCATTAATAACCAATCTGTAACTTCTTTAACATAAGTTCCATCTGTATGGAGATCCATATTTGTATAAGCTTTTCTTAAATACGAGTCACTTTTATCCTCATGCTTAACAGTAAATCTTGCATAATATTTTCCAGCCATTGAGTCATGGTTTGGAATTCCAATCAAATGAGCAATAGCAGTAGATAATTTAACTAAAAAGTTATGATCAATTTTAGAATTAATATTCTTAGGACCAATAATAAAACAACCTGTTTCTCGATCTCTTATTATCTTATTCATTAATTTGCCTAATTTATTAGATGTAAGATCATCTAGACTTTTAGCTAAAGTAAAACGTGTGAATGGTTTATATTCTAGTGCAGTGATATCAAACTTGTTAAATGGAAATATTAATTTATCTAAAATTTCATTTTCAATATCAATATTAATTATTCTTTTTGAATTATTGTGTTCTGAAATTGTTAGACCAGCAATTTTTTCCATTATAAATACCCACTTAATAAAGCCATCATGATAGCAGAAATTACTGTTGGATAAACAAAATTTCTTTTAGATATAAAGAATATAAATAAGCAAAATAATACTACAGTTGCTCTACTTAAATAGCTAGCATCAGATAATACTCCAACAGGAAAAATAATTGTTCTAGCGATCAAGGCAGCTAATGTTGAATATGCAAGACAATTAAAATATCTAAATAATTTTGAAGTCTCTTTTATTCCCTCAGAAGAAATAGCTCCTAATAATCTAGAAGAGAATGTTGCTAACGATGTAACTAAAATTGCAAGTACTATGCTAGTTGACATTTAGTTCTCCTATTAAATAAGCAATAGTTCCACCAACAAGTCCACCAAGTAAAATTGACCATTCAGGAGATAAAAAATAGAATATTGGTCCCAATAATAATCCTAATACTACAGACGCTGCTATTTGAATTGTTTTCATTGCTCCTACCATCATACATAAAAAGTAAATTGGATTTAAAATTGCTAAACCCATCATCATATTTTTATCTAAGTAATCAGATGCATAAAATCCAATAAAAGTGCCTATAACTGCTGTAGTCCAAGTTGCACACCCAATTCCAATCCAAAAATCAATTCTGAATTTTTTATCAATTTCTTTATATTTACTTTTCATTATTAGCCATGCGGAGACTGCAATAAAATGACATGAAAAATAATATTTCCATCTTGGTTGACTTTCATGCATCATTAATGGAAATAATGAGACTGCCATTGGATAAAGCCTAGCATTAACAAACCAAACTGCTAAAAAAATATTAAGTAATGACGCTCCAACTAATAACGACTCAGCCATTACTAATGAGCCAGGTAAAGCATAAGTAAGCATAGTTGAAAAAATGCTTTCCTGAATATTAAAGCCTAAATTTTTAAGAAGTGCACCGATTGCGATAAAACAACAGCCAAGTGCAAGTGCCGGGCTATCTGGAGCTAAAATAGATTTAAAACCTTTAAAGAAAAATTCTTTATTTACCATTATCCACCAAGGAATAATCTACCAACATCAGGGTTTTTTAGTAAATCATCCCCTTTGCCAGCAATTGCGGTTTGTCCAGATACTAAAACATAGCCTATATCTGCAAACTCTAATCCCTTTTTGGCATTTTGTTCTACTAAAATAATTGTTTTTTTTTCGTTTTGTTGAAGATCTCTTAAGATTTCAAAAACCATGTCAATATACCTTGGCTCTAAACCAATTGATGGTTCGTCAACAAGCAATACTGATGGCTTCATAACTAATGCTCTGGAGATTTCTAACAACCTTCTTTCTCCACCGGATAAAACTTTAGCAGGTTGATTTCTTCTGTTTCTTAATCTTTCATATTTTTCAAAAATTCTTTCAGCTTCTTGATAGGATTCGTCAGTACTTTCTTTGGAATAACCACCCATCAATAGATTTTCTTCAACAGTCATATCTGGGAAAACAGAATTATCTTGAAGTATATAAGCAATTCCACATGATGTAAGTTTTTGAGCTGGAGTTAAGCTGGTAATTTCTTTTCCATCAATTTCAATTTGTCCTGAAAATATATTTGTAAATCCATATATCGAATGAAGTATAGTTGATTTACCTGCGCCATTTGGACCAATCAAACATAGTGATTGAGCTTTACTTACATTTAAATCAAAATCATGAAGAATTTCCATTTTTCCATAACCAGCATTTAAATTTTTGATTGTTAAATGAATTTCATTTGGAGATAATTTTTTTAAATCTTCTGGAGTTGGGGCTTTTCCTAATACTTCATATTGATTTGACATTATTGCGCTCCCAGATAAGCATCTATTACACGCTTATCATTTTTAATTTCATCTGGAGATCCATTAGCTAACATTTTTCCATGTGCTAGACAGAAGATGTCTTCGGCTAATTGCATTATCACCTTCATATTGTGTTCGATAACTAAGAGTGTAATGCCAAAGTCTTGATTTACTTTAATTAATCTATCTATAATTCCATTGATTAAAGTTGGGTTTATTCCAGCTGTAGGCTCATCTAATAAAAGCATTTCCGGCTCATTCATTAAAGCCATTGCTAGCTCTAATAGTTTTTGTTGACCAAAAGACAAATCTCCTGCTCTCAATTTTCTTTTTTGATACAAGCCAACAAAACTTAATAAATTTTCTGCTTTATCTGTTAGATCTTGAGGAATTTTAGAGAATATCTTGATTAAACTCTCGTCACTTCCTTTATGACTAATTAACATATTATCTATACAATTTAATTTTCCATAAATTCTTGTTTGTTGAAATGTTCTAAGTAGACCTAATTTTGCTATTACAGGAACTGGCAGCTCAGATACTTCTTTGTCATTAAATTTTATAGATCCACTGTCTATAGGATATGTGCCAACTATTGAGTTAAATAATGTTGTTTTACCAGAGCCATTTGGCCCGATTAAACCAACTATTTTTCCTTTTTCAACTGACATAGAAATATCAACATTGGCTTTAACACCACCAAAAGATTTACTAACATTATTTACTTCTAAGATGCTCATTTTAGTTCCACCTGTGCTTTACGATCAGCTTCATCAACCACTTCTCCAAATCTCTCTGGATATTTTTCTCTAAGCCATCCCATTAATCCTTCAGGGAAATAAATTACAATCACAACAATCAAAACACCTAATGCAACATACTGCCAGCCCAAGAAGTAAGTCCAAAAACCTTCTTTAAATAAGTGAAATAAAGTTGCACCAATAACAGGTCCCCATAATGTTCCTTTACCACCGAGTATTGCCATTAAAACCATGAACACACCCATTTCTCTTCCATCAAAAGCAACATCCGTAGAATCTATATAACCAACTAATCCACCCATGATACCTCCTGCTAACCCACAGAAAAATGCAGAGATCATCCATCCAATAATTTTATATTTCATTGTCTGAATACCCATTGCTTCAGCCTTGTCTTCATTGTCTCTTATTGCATTAAGGACTAATTTAAACCGAGTTGAGTAAACTGATTTTACTGCAACAAAAGTTAATACAAGAACTAAAAAGCTTAAAAAATAAAAAAACTGTCCTCTAGATTCCAAGTTTCCTGTCTCTGGAAATGGAGGCGTTGTGAACCCTTGTCCTGCACCAATAATTTCAATTCCTCCTGAAATTTCACCTGCAGCTACCCCTAAACCTAAAGTACAAATTGCAAAATAGTGTCCTCTAAGTCCTAAAATTGCATAACCAATTAAACCAGCAACTATTGTTGGTATAATTGCTGCTGCTAAAAGTCCAAATGCCATACCTTGAAAAAACTGCGTAGGTGAATGTATGAAAGTTTTTTCCCCACCACTTTCTGTCCATTCTGCTAGTGGGAAAAACATACCCACTTGAACAGAAGCACAAATATACATCCCTAGGCCATAAAAAAGAATATTTCCAAATGAGTTATAACCCATTTCGCCACCTTGAATATTCCAAGTTAAGGCTAAAACAATTAATATACAAAGAATTGATAATTGAACTTTAAACGCTGGAAGCATAAATGGTGCAAGAACACCAAAAATCAGTATTGCAGCGTATAAAATAATATTGTTATTTTTCATTTTAAATATTCTCTTTTTCTAGAAAGTTTAAATCTTCGATAAACTAAAATTAAAACTAACAATAAGAATACAGAACCTATTCTAAACTCTGTCCCTAGAATATAATCAGCAAATTCTTCAAATACACCTAAACCCATTCCTGAAACTGCAACACCTGGCAAATTTCCCAGTCCTGCAATAATAACAATCATGAAAGATCTAATTGTATAAGGTAGACCCATATAAGGATGTATTGTAAATGTAATAGCAACTAATGCACCTGCTACACCACAAAGTGCTGCATTAATTCCAAATGTAGCTGCATAAACTTTTTCAGTATCAACTCCTAAAATTTTAGCTGCTCTAGCATTTTGTGCTGTTGCTCTAATTGCCCGCCCTAACTTTGATTTTTTCATATAAATAACGAGCCCTATTGCAAAAATAATACTTATAATGGCTGAAAATAATTTAGAATTTGGAAGTGTAACTGAATTATTAAACAACATAGTTGTTCCAAATTCAG
>JAFJTK010000104.1 GCA_017880265.1 Candidatus Pelagibacter sp.
ATTTATTATCAACCATCATGTCATTTTCTAATTCAAATTTTCCATTTGGATTTAATTTTAAAAAAGCTAATTGACCGTAATAAGTTGTGAGGTATTTTGCTGCTTCTTGATACCATTTATTAGACTGTTCTTTATCACCTAATTTCTCAAATGATCTTGCAAGCCAATACGCGCCTCTAGATGTGCTAATAGGGTAACTAACATTGTTATAAAAATTTTTAAAATGATCTTTAGCTAATAGTGGATCATTTAAAAAGCTTAATGCAATCCAGCCACTCATCCATTCAGCAGCCGCAAAATCTGATCCTTCAATCATTCCATGGTTGCTTGAAATTTTATAAGCAGTCTCGTATTTTTTTTTATAAATTAGCGCCCTTGAAATTATTTCACGTTCTTTCCACCATTTTTCAGGCATAACAAGATAATCTTTATCATTTCTAATTTTTAGTAAAATTTCTGCAGAGGAATCTACTCGGCCCTTTTTCCTTCTCCACTTTAATCTATCATAATTTAATCCAGCATCATTTTTAAATTTTTCTGGTACATTTTTAATTGCTTGGTCTACTCCATAACCTTTGCTTATTAATATCTGTCTTGCCGTGTATAAAAGTTCATAATCTTTAGGTAGGTAGGGTGTTATCCTTTTAAGATCCCAATATTTGCCATTCCAAGCAAGATAATCAGCTCTTTTGATATAATCTTCAGCATTAAGATATTTTTTAAATTTTTTTCTAAAAAATTTTACTTCATTTTTGGATAATTTTGCTGTGATCCACCCTTCTTTAATTAGATTTGTTCCTTTAGCTTTATTTCCAGTTAGAATATAACTTTCACCAAGTATCATTTTTCCATATCCAGTAATAGGTTCATTTTGATCAAACCAATTGATTATTTTTTTTGGTGATATTTGGGATGTCGATAGCTTATGTTCTGCTAGAGATCTTAATTTATCCATTCTTGGATAATTACTGTTTCTCTCTATAAAGACCTTGTAGTCAAAAAAAGAAGCTTGGTTACCTGGGGTTGATAGATATCTCCACTGAATAAAATTATATATTGATTTATCTTTAGCTTTTTTTGCAATTTTTAGTGATGACGTCCACCTACTTTTTTGCATTTCAGATATAGCTTTTCTTGCAATATTAAAATCTTTTTTACTATAATATTTTGAGATTTTAATACTTTTGGATTTTGTTAATCCAGCTATTGATGGTTTCTTTTTTGGTATTTTAAAAGATAATTTCTTATCCTTTTTTATATCTTTAACTTCTACAATCTTTTTTTCTTTAATTTCAATATTTTCAGTTTTTTTTGGCTTCTTTATCGGTTTTAAAATATTTTTAGATATTTTTTCCTTTATTTCTTTTTCACTAAGAGAAGGTTTTTTAATAGGAACAATTAAAGGCGTTTCAGCTAAAACATAATTAAAGTTTATTAAGATTGATATCAACAACCCAATAAATAATAATTTTTTAAGCATAATGTTTTAGTATATGAATCTACAAACTATGTTATAAGTATTTATGTTCAAAGGATCAAATGTTGCTTTAATTACGCCGTTTAAAGATAATGGCCTAGATGAGGAAGCTTATATAAAATTAATTCATTTTCATATGGATAATGGTACTAGTGGTTTGGTCCCCGCTGGAACTACTGGAGAGTCCCCGACACTTAGTCATCAAGAACATCAAAGAGTTATTGATTTATGTATAAAAGAAAGCAATGGACGAATACCTGTAATTGCTGGTACTGGATCTAATTCAACAGATGAAGCAATATCTTTAACTACACATGCTGAAAAAGCAGGCGCAAACGGTGCTTTAATCGTTACACCATATTACAATAAACCAACTCAAGAAGGTCTATATCAACATTATAAAGCAATAAATGATAAATGTGGAATTCCAATTATCATTTATAATATCCCAGGAAGATCTGTAATTGATATGTCAGTTGACACAATGGCAAGATTATTTGAATTAAAAAATATTGTTGGTGTTAAAGATGCAACTGGTGACCTAGATAGAGTTGATCAACAACTTTCTAAAATGGGAAAAGAATTTATTCAATTAACTGGTAATGATGATAATGCATTTGAATTTAATAAAAGAGGTGGGGTTGGAACAATTAGTGTAACCGCAAATATTGCTCCTAAATTATGTTCTGATTTCCAAAAACTATCCGTCTCTAATAATTCTAACGATATTAATGAAGCAGATAAACTAGATAAGATATTGCAACCAGTTCACAGCGCCATGTTTGTTGAAAGCAATCCAAGTCCAGTTAAGTACGCTGCAAAATTAATGAATTTATGTGATGATGCAGTTAGGTTACCTTTAGTAAAAACATCTGAAAACGCAAAACCTATAATTAAAAAAGCTTTAGAGTTAGCAAAATTGATTTAATGAACAAAAAAACCAATCCTGGTTTGAAGATTATTTGTTTAAATAGAAAAGCAAGTTTTAATTATTTTTTTGAAGATCTCTTAGAGGCTGGTATTGTTCTCAAAGGGTCTGAAATTAAATCTATTAGAGATGGAAAGATAAATATAGCCGACTCTTATGCTGTTGAAAAAAATGGTGAATTAATTTTGATTAATTCTCACATATCTGCCTATAAACAGGCAAGTTATTCTAATCACAATCCAACTGATGAAAGAAAACTTTTATTAAATAAAAAAGAAATCAATAAATTGATAGGAAAAATGCAAAGAGATGGATTTACTATTGTCCCTACCAAAATGTATTTTAAAAAAGGGAAGGCAAAAGTTGAGTTAGCAGTTGCAAAAGGTAAAAAGCAATTCGATAAAAGAGCTACTAAAAAAAATAGAGATTGGAATCGTGACAAGGCAAGATACATTAGAAAATCAAGCTAGAAATATTTTTCTAGCTATAGGGTCAAATTTAGGAAATAGGATAGCTAATATTGAAAAAGCTAAATCGTTATTATTACAAAATAATATTTATTTTATTTCTGTATCCAATTATTATGAGACTCCATCTTGGCCAGATCCAAATAAACCAAAATTTTTGAATATCGTTCTGAAGGTTTTTTGTAAACTTAAACCTTTGGAATTACTAAATTTATGCAAGATTATAGAAGCTAAATTAGGTAGAAAAAAAACTTATAAAAATTCTCCTAGAACTTGCGATATAGATATAATTGATTTTGATGGAATAGTTTTAAAAGGTAAATTAAATCTACCTCATTCTAGGATGCATGAAAGAAATTTCGTTTTATTTCCTCTATTTGATCTTGAAAAGGATTGGGTTCATCCAGTTAAAAAAACCAATATAAAAAAGCTAATTTTTTCACTCCCAAATAAAGATATTAGATCTATTAATCAAATTTGAATTAATGTTATAATAAGAAATGCTTAATTCGAATGATTTAATAAATAAAGTAAAGGTTTATAATAAATTTTTAAATCCTGAAAGATTAGACAAAGCTTTTAATTTTGCTGTTAAAGCCCATCAAAATCAAAAAAGAGCTTCAGGTGACCCTTACTCAGTCCATCCAATCGAGGTAGCGAATATTTTAACTGAGTTAAAATTAGATAGCGCAACAATTACTACTGGCTTACTTCATGACACAATAGAAGATACTTTTGCAACCTATGAAACCATAAAAAATGAATTTGGTGATGAAGTCGCCGATTTAGTTAATGGAGTTACAAAAATCTCTGTTTTTGAGAATACCGCAGGTTCTAATTCTAAAGTAGAAAATTTTAGAAAATTAATATTAGCAACTTCAAAGGATATAAGAGTTTTGTTAGTTAAAATTGCTGATCGTCTTCACAATATGAGAACAATTAAGGCAATTCCTAAAATTGAGAAGAGACAAAGAATAGCCCAAGAAACTATGGAGATTTATGCTCCCTTAGCTGATAGAATGGGAATGCATAGAATAAGAGATGAATTAGAAGATCTTTCTTTTGAAATTTTAAACAATGATGCAAGAGAGTTAATAAAAAAGAAATTAGATGAAATTAAATCAGATAAGAAAGATTTATTCGAGTCTCTTTCATTTGAATTAAGTGAAATATTAAATGACAATCATATTAATGCTGAAATACATGGACGTGAAAAAACACCTTTTTCTATTTGGCGTAAAGTACAAAAAAAAAGAATTTCATTAGAGCAAATTACAGATATTATTGGATTTAGAATTACTCTATCTACTGTTGATGAGTGTTATAAAACTTTGGGTATATTTCATAAAAGATGGAATTGTATACCGGGTAAATTCAAAGATTATATATCATCACCAAAAATAAATGGTTATAAATCACTTCATACGTCTGTAATTGGATCTAATAAAAAACCAATTGAAATACAAATAAGAACACATGAAATGCATGAATTTGCTGAAAGAGGGGTAGCTTCTCATTGGAAATATAAGTCTTCAGAAAAATTTAACTCTTTAAGCTGGAAAGAATATGACTGGCTAAAAGATCTTGTTGAAATTATTGAAAAAAATGAAAATCCAGAACACTCTTATGAATATACTAAACTTCAAATGTTCCAAGAAAATGTCTTTTGTTTTACTCCTAAGGGATCAGTTATTAAATTACCAAAAGATGCAACCCCAATAGATTTTGCCTATGCCGTTCATACAAAAATAGGAAACACAGCTATCGGATGCGAAATTAATGGAAATAAATCTGAACTACAAGAAGTATTGAGAAATGGAGACAGAGTAAATATAATTACGTCTAAAAATCAATCACCCTCACTTCATTGGATACCAACTACTAAAACAGGAAAAGCAAGAGCTGCAATTAGAAGATATTGGCATGATAAAGGAGAGCAAAAAGAAGAAAAGGCAAAGAAATATAATACCACTTTATGGATTTCATTACCCGATCAACCAGGTCAATTAGGTGATATAAGCTCATTGATAGGTAGCCATAAACTTAATATTTCAAATGTTGAAATGGCCGGTAAAAATACAAAGTATATTAATTTTAAATTTAGATTAATCATTACTAACCTTAAAAACTTTACAAATTTTATTGCAGAGCTTAAGCAAAAGAGTATAAAATTTAAGATAATCAGACACGAAGATAAAAGAAATGCTTTCACTCAAAAAATCCTTAGATATTTTAAAAAAGACTGATGCTCTTTTAGAGGGTCATTTCGTACTATCTTCTGGTTTACATTCATCTAAATACATTCAATGTGCTAAACTTTTAAGTTTCCCACATTTAGCAGAAAGTATATGCAAATCCCTTGCAAAAAAAATTAAAAAAAAATACAAAAATATTGATTTAATTTTAGCACCAGCAATGGGTGGTATAGTTATTGGTTATGAAATTGGTAAACTTTTAAAAAAAGAAACAATATTTTGTGAACGGGTAAATGGAAAATTTAAATTAAGAAGGGGGTTTAATATTAAAAAAGGTTCAAAAGTTCTAATTATTGAGGATGTAATAACTACAGGTAAGTCAAGTTTAGAATGTGTTAAGTTAATAAAAAAAGCAAATGCTAAACTTTTAGGCTTTGCATCTATAATAGATAGATCAACTAAAAAATCACTTAAAATTAAAACTGGAATTACATCACATTTAAAAATTAACGTTCCAACCTTTAAAGCAAAACAATTGCCTCAAGATTTAAAATCAATACCTATAACTACCCCTGGAAGTAGATTTATTAAGTGAAAAGATTAGGGGTAAATATTGATCATGTGGCTACCGTAAGGAATGCTAGAGGTGAAAGACATCCAGATCCATATTATGCAGCACTACAAGTTGTAAAGATGGGTGCCGACTCAGTTACTATTCATTTAAGAGAAGATAGAAGACATATAAACGACTTAGATGCTAAAAAAATTTGTAAAGCAAAAAAAGTTTTAGTTAATCTTGAAATTTCAATGAATGATAAAATTGTTGATAATGCTCTTAAGATAAAACCGAATTATGTTTGTCTCGTGCCAGAAAATCGAAAAGAAATAACAACAGAAGGTGGTTTAAATCTAGTTAAACATAAAAAAAAACTAAAATATATTATTGAAAAATTTAAAAGAAAAAAAATACGTACTAGTTTATTCATAAATCCTTCGATTAAGGATATAGTATTGTCAAAAGAACTTAATGTTGATTGTGTTGAAATTCACACAGGTAAGATCTCGAATATTGTTAAGGCAAAAAAGAAATATGCTAATGAATTAAATAGAATTAAAAAATGTTCTATTTTAGCAAATAAACTTAATATAGAGGTCCATGCGGGTCACGGACTTGATTACAAAACTACAAAAATATTAAGCAAAATTAAAGAGATTGAAGAATTCAATATTGGACACTTTATAATTGGAGAGTCTATATTTTTTGGTCTTTCAAGTGTAATCAAAAAATTTAAAAGAATAATTAATAATTAAATTATGAAAATTTTAGGTATTGGTGTTGATATTATCCAAAATAAAAGAATTAAGGATTCAATCAAAAATCATAAGTTTAAAGATCGAATTTACAGTACTAATGAACTTAAATTATCTAGTTATGCAAAAAATAAAATTGGATATTTCTCAAAAAGATTTGCTGCAAAAGAAGCTTTTGCTAAAGCCCTTGGGACAGGGTTTAGAGACAATTTAAATTTTAAAGATATAGAGATAATGAATGATAAATTAGGTAAACCTTATTATGCTAAAACAAAAAAAATAACGCAAATAATAAAAAAAGAATTTAAAGTTAAAAATTTTAATTGTTTCTTATCGATTTCAGATGAAAAAGAATATTCAACAGCTTTTGCAATAATTGAGAAATCATGAAGTTAGACAAAGGTTTTTTTTCTGAAAATATAAAAACTCTTTTTTATGCGTTAGTAATTGCCATAGTTATTAGATCTTTATTTATTCAACCATTTTATATTCCCTCATCATCAATGGAACCCACGTTGCTTGTAGGTGACAGGCTTTTTGTAACGAAGTATTCATATGGTTACAGCAAACATTCTTTTCCATTTAGCCCTCCAATTTTAAATAAAAGGGTTTTTTTTAATTCACCAGAAAGAGGAGATGTAATAGTTTTTAAAACACCAGCTGACAATAGAACGGATTATATAAAGAGACTAGTGGGACTTCCTGGTGACAAGATTCAGTTTATTGATGCAAACTTATACTTAAATAATAGTGAGATTTTAAAATCCAAAATTAAAAATAAAACAGAGATTAATTGCGGCAATAGAATTATAGATGTTTATAGATTTGAAGAAAAATTACCTAATGGTAAAAAATTTCATACAGTTTATTTAAAAAACTATACTTATCAAAATTCTGATGTATTTGAAGTACCTCAAGATCACTATTTTTTTCTAGGGGATAACCGAGATTGTTCTAAGGATAGTCGATTTTTATCAAGTGTTGGTTATGTTCATAAAGACAATTTAGTTGGTAAAGCACAATTTATTTTTTTTTCCTCTGACAGAAAAGTAGGTAGTATTTTTACATTTTGGAAATGGCATAAATCAATTAGATTTAATAGAACTTTTGATCGAATTAATTAATGAAAATTAACTACCAGGATTTACAAAAGAAAATTAATTTTAAATTTAAAAATTTAGACTTACTAATTAAATCTCTTACTCATAAAAGTTTTGACTCAAAAAACAATAATGAAAAATTAGAGTTTTTAGGTGATAGAGTTCTTGGATTAGTAATTGCTAAAAAACTTTTAGAAATATATCCAGATGAAAAAGAGGGCATACTCGATAAAAAATTTGCATCGCTTGTAAATAAAAAAACGTGTTTAGAAATTGCTAAAAAAATTAACTTAGAAAAATATATTTTAACTTTTAATCCAAATAATAAAAAAATAAGAATTGAAGATAAAATAGTCTCTGATTGTTGTGAGGCACTAATAGGAGCAATTTATCTTGATAAAAATTTAATAGTAGCTGAAAAAGTAATCTTAGATCTTTGGAAAAATCATATCAAAGGAAGTGTTGTTACTCAAATTGATGCAAAAACAACCCTACAAGAATTAACATTAAAAAATTTTAAAAAGCTTCCAGTTTATAAACTCATCTCAAACACTGGGCCTCGTCACAAACCATCATTTAAAGTAGGCGTTAAACTTCCTAATACAAAATATTTTTTTGGCTTGGGTAAATCCAAAAAAGATGCTGAACAAAATGCTGCTATAGAATGTCTAAAAAATTTAAAATGATTAAATTATGAACTGGATTGATGAAGGTTTTTTAATTAGCAAAAATAGATATAGTGAAAATTCATTAATTGCAGAAATATTTACAAAAAATCGAGGAAAGATTTCAGGTATAATTTTTGGAGGGACTTCTAAAAAAATCAAAAATTATCTGCAAATAGGCAATAGACTGCACATAAACTATAGTTCTAAAAGCGAAAATAGAATTGGTTATTTTAAAGTAGAAATTTTAAATGCTTATAGCCCTTTATACTTTGATCATAAACAAAAATTATCTTGCATAACTTCAGCAACCAATCTGATCAAAATTCTTACTGCAGACTCTCAATCAAATATTAAAGTTTATCAATTAATTGAAAAACTTTTTTTGATTTTAAATAATAAAGATTGGTTAAAAAATTATATTTTCTGGGAATTAGATTTATTAAAGGTTCTTGGTTATGACCTTGAACTTGAAAGTCTTGTCGAAAAAGACACTATTGAAAATAAAACTGTCTATTATGCTAGTTCATCAACTGAAAAAAAATATGTACCCAATTTTTTAATTGATAAAGATATAGAGGTGAGTGACTTAAAAACTTTATTGAATGGGCTTAAATTAGTTGGTGATTATCTCGATAAAACAATATTAAAGCCAAATAATTTGAACTATCCAAATAGTAGATTATTATTTATTAATTCTTTAAAATAATTATTTTAAGATTTTATCAATTCTATCTGCATAGTAACTAACAATAGCATTTGCTCCAGCTCTTTTGAAACTCATCAAGCTTTCTAAAACCACATCTTCATTAACTAATTTTTTTTGTATGGCATTTGAAATTAAACTATATTCTCCAGAAACCTGATAAGCAAATACTGGTATTTTAAATTTTTCTTTAACTGATTTAATAATATCTAAATAAGGCATTCCAGGTTTTACCATTACCATATCTGCACCTTCTTTAATGTCTAGTGCCACTTCTCTTAAAGCTTCGTCGCTATTCCTAAAATCCATTTGATATGTTTT
Source organism: Candidatus Pelagibacter sp. (assembly GCA_017880265.1). The sequence goes on from JAFJTK010000104.1 coordinate 9,171, forward strand.
TTTATCTCCTTTTAATGATCCTTTAGATCCTACTGCATCTCTAAATGGTCCGTAAAAACTTGAAGCATATTTCGCAGCATAAGATAAAATTTGAACATTTTGAAAGTTTGATTTATCTAGAGCTTTTCTTATTTTTCCTATTCTTCCATCCATCATGTCTGATGGTGCAAGCACATCACAACCCATTTCAGCTTGTAATAAAGATTGATTTACTAAAACTTTGATTGTTTCATCATTAATAATCTGATTTGATTTGATCAGTCCATCATGCCCATGAGAAGTATAGGGGTCTAAAGCTACATCACACATGATGCCTATTTGATTTTTATATCTCTTCTTAATTTCAATTATTGCTCTACAAACTAGGTTATTTTGGTTAAGTGACTCTGAGCCAATTTCATTTTTTAAACTATTTTTTGTTTTTGGAAAAAGAGCAACCATCGGTATTTGATTTCTAATAGCCTTATCTACAATTTGAGAAATCCTGTTAATTGTATACCTGTAAACTCCTGGCATAGATTTAATTGATTCTTTTTTATTAGAGCCATCGATCAAAAATATAGGTAAAATAAAATCACTTGGACCAAGGGTCTTTTCTTGAATTAACTTTCTCGACCAAGAATACCTTCTATTTCTTCTAAGTCTTAAGGCTGGATATTTTCCTGTAATCATGTTTTAAATTTATTTTATTAATGCGACAAATGTATTATACAAATATATATTAAAATAAGTACAAAGCAATTTCGATGAGCACTGATAATACTAAAATCGTAGATTTAAATATTAAAAAAGAGGATCGGCTTTTAGATTTTAGCGATTTTCAAAAACAAAATCTTAAATTTGATATTTCAAAATTACAAGAAGCTTACAATCAAATCGTCCAAACGAAAAAATTTGATGACGGTGGAGGTGTAACACATTTTGGCGCCATTTCCTTAACTCAAATACCTGGAGATCCAGACTCTATAAAAGGAAATAAAGCTAGAGGTGTTTATTGGACTAAACCAGACAAAACAGGAAAAGAAGTTTCAAGAGATGTTGAAATAGACGAAGCCGCTTATTCAGAATTTATCAAAGATTATGAAAATACATATTTTAAAGAAGTGTATGATGTTTTATCATCAAAGTACAAATTAGGTCGTGTTAGAATTTTATTAAAAGAACCTAGATCAACATTAAGTTGGCATAGAGATCCAGAGCCTAGGTTGCATATACCAATAATTAGTAATCCCGGATGTTTAATGGTCATTGACAATGTTGCAAAACATATGCCTGCTGATGGATCTGTTTGGATAACTAATAACACTAAATATCATAATGCTTTCAATGGTGGTGAAGAAAATAGAATTCACTTAGTTGCTTGTGTGTTAGATTATAAATTTAACTAATTTGAAAAAAATTTTTATTTCATCAGATCACGCAGGATTTAAATTAAAAGAAGAAATAAAATCTCATTTATTAAAAAAAAAGTTATCCTTTCAAGACTTAGGTCCATTTAATGATGATAGAGTTGATTACCCTGATTATGCACACAAAGTTGCTAGAAAAGTTAAGGCAAATAAAAGTAATGTTGGAATTTTAGTTTGTGGGTCAGGAATGGGAATGAATATAGCGGCAAATAGACATAAGAATATTAGAGCCGCTCAGTGTTTTAATTTAAAATCAACAAAATTATCAAGATTGCATAATGATGCAAATATCATTACATTGGGATCAAGACTGTTGACAAAAAAATTGGCAATAAATTGTGTTAATACATTTTTGAATACTAAATTTGAAGGTGGTAGACACTCAAAAAGAATTAAAAAAATATAATTATGTCTAGTGAAAAAAATTATTTAAATGACAGCTATAAAAGTTTCTTTGAGGATAGTTTGTCTTCAAAAGATCCTGAGCTTTATAAGGCTATTAAAGATGAATTAATCAGACAACAGCAGCATATAGAATTAATTGCTTCTGAAAATATAGTTTCTCAAGCAGTTTTAGAAGCACAAGGTTCAGTTTTAACCAACAAATATGCTGAAGGCTATCCTGGTAAAAGATATTATAATGGTTGTGAGCATGTTGATGTTGCTGAAAATTTAGCAATAGAAAGATTGAAGAAAATTTTTAATTGTAAATTTGCAAATGCTCAACCTCATTCTGGGGCTCAAGCAAATGGTGCAGTTTTTTTAGCTTTATTAAATCCTGGGGATACTTTTATGGGAATGAGCTTAAATTCAGGTGGTCATATCACTCATGGATTAAAAATTTCTATGTCAGGAAAATGGTTTAATGCAATTGGTTACGATGTAGATAAGGAGTCTGAGCTTATTGATTATGACAACGTTGAAAAATTAGCTTTAGAACATCAGCCAAAACTAATTATTGCTGGTGGTAGTGCCTATTCAAGAGTTATTGATTTTAAAAGATTTAGAGAAATTGCAGATAAAGTTGGAGCATACCTAATGGTGGACATGGCTCATTTTTCAGGTTTAGTAGCAGGACATGGTTATCCGAATCCTTGTGATTATGCTCATGTAGTTACTTCAACAACACACAAAGTATTTAGAAGTGCACGAGGTGGTATAATTTTAACTAATCATGAAGATCTTTCTAAAAAATTTAACACAGCTGTATTTCCAGGCTACCAAGGTGGACCTTTAATGCATATTATTGCTGCTAAAGCTGCTGGTTTTTTAGAAGCATTACAGCCAGAATTTAAAGATTATATTAAATCTGTTTTAGCTAATGCAAAAATGTTAGCTGAAACTTTAAAGAATAATGGTTTTAAAATTTACTCTGATGGAACTGATACCCACTTAATGTTGGTAGATTTAAGACCTTATAAAGTTAAAGGAAATTTAGCTGCAGAGAGTTTATCAAGAGCAAATATAACTTGTAATAAAAATGGAATTCCTTTTGATACTGAAAAACCAATGATTACATCGGGCATAAGATTGGGTACTCAGGCAGCTACTACTAGAGGATTTGGTTTAAATGAATTTAAAACAGTTGGTGAATTAATTACAAAAACTATAAAAGGTTTATCTGAAAATCCAACAGATAATAGTAAAATTGAAAATGAAGTTAAAAATGAGGTTATTGCTTTAACTTCATCATTTCCAATATATAAGAACCTGTAATAAATGATTTGTTCAATTTGTAAAAAAGGTGAAACTTCAGTTGTTGATTCTCGTCCAACTGAAGATGGTACAGCTATTAGAAGAAGAAGACTTTGTGTTTGTGGAGCTCGTTTTACAACATTTGAAAGAGTTCAATTTAGAGAAATAATGGTGGTAAAAAAGAATGGAAGAAAATCATCATTTGATAGAGATAAACTTTCTAAATCAGTTTATATCGCACTTAAAAAAAGACCCATAGATACAGAAACAGCAGAAAAATTTATTAGCAAAATATCAAGAGCGCTTGAGGAACTTGGTCAGAGTGAAATTTCAACTAACACAATTGGTACAATGGTAATGGAAGGACTAAAAGAATTAGATCCTGTTGCTTATGTTCGTTTTGCTTCAGTTTATAGAAACTTTAGAGAAGAAAAAGATTTCGTACAATTTGTGGACAAGCTTGATGTCTACAAAAAAAGATAAATTTACCCCTAAAGACAAATTATTCATGGAGCTTGCTCTTGATTTAGCAAAATCACGAGAAGGTCACACAGGATCAAACCCTTCAGTAGGATGTGTAATAGTTAAAAATGATAAAATTATATCTATTGGACAAACATCTTTTAATGGAAGACCCCATGCTGAGTACAATGCAATAATTAATAGTCATGAAAAAGTCCATGGATCAAAAATGTATGTAACTTTAGAACCATGTTGCCATTATGGTAAAACATCTCCTTGTACTTCAGCAATCATTAATTCAAAAATAAGTGAAGTTATTTATTCAATTAAAGATGTTGATAAAAGAGTTAGGGGAAAATCAAAAAAAATTTTGAATTTAAATAATATAGAAGTAAAAACTGGCTTACTAAAAGATCAAGTTTCAGAATTTTATAGTTCATATTTCTACAATAGAAAATATAAATTACCTTATGTTACAGGAAAAATTGCAATATCCAAAAATAATTTGATTTATAGTAAAGGGACTAAAAGAATTACTAATAAATTATCTGATAATTTTACACATTTATTAAGACATAAAAATGACTCCATTATGGTTTCTAGTAAAACTTTGAATAAAGATAATTCAAAATTAAATTCAAGGATAAAAAATCTAAAAAATTACACACCAACAAGAGTGATTTTAGATAATCAATTAAATATAAATACAAAAAGCTATTTATTTAAAACTGTAAAAAAAAATAATACTTTTGTTTTTTATAACAGAGCTAAAAAATCAAAAATTGAAGAATTTAAAAAAAATAAAATTAAACTAATAAAATCAAATTTGTCTAAAGACAAAAAGTTTGACTTAAAAATAATTTTTAGAAAACTTTATTATTTAGGAGTTCGAAATATTTTAGTTGAAGGTGGTAATGAATTAACAAACTCTCTTATTAAAAGAAAATTATTTAATAAGTTTTATTTATTCCAAAGTAAAAAAATATTGTCTAAAATTGTTGATTATAAAGAATTTACTGGGCTAAAAACTCTCAAACAAAATTATAAAAATAAATTTAATGTAAAACTAAATCTTGGCAATGATAAGCTAACTTTATATAGAAATTAATATGTTTAACGGAATAATATATAATCAAGGCAAAGTTTCAAAAATATCAAAAAGACCAAAAGGTATTAATATATTTGTAAAGAGTGATTTTAAATTTACTAAAAAAGATATAGGTTTATCAGTAGCTTGCGATGGTGTTTGTCTCACATTAATCTCGTTTAAATCAAAATTAATGGAATTTTATCTTTCTAAAGAAACTCTCGTAAGATCTAAATTTAAATACTTAAAAATTAAAGATATTATTAATCTTGAGCTGCCATTAAAATATGGAACAAAAATTTCAGGTCACATTTGTCAGGGTCACGTTGATACTGTTGCTAAAGTATTAAAGATTAAGAAAATAGATAAATCATATTTATTTGAATTTGAAGTCCCTAAAAAAGAACATAAAAACCTAATTGAAAAAGCATCAATTTGTGTAAACGGTATATCTCTAACAATTTCAAAAGTTACAAAAAAAGGTTTTGAAATTTGGGTTATCCCTCACACATTTAAAGAGACAAATTTATCGACTATTAAAAAAAATGATCTTGTTAATATAGAGATAGATATCTTGTCTAAATACGTTAGAAATTATTTTAATGCCAAAAAATAATTTTGCATCAATTGAAAGTATTATCAATGTAGCCAAGAAGGGTGGCATGTTTATTCTAGTTGACGATGAAAAAAGAGAAAATGAAGGAGATCTTATTATCTCAACTTCAAACTCTAATGCTAAAAATATTAATTTTATGGCCAAATATGGTCGTGGCCTAATTTGTTTGGCGCTAGATTCTGTTCAGGCTAAAAGATTAAATTTAACTTTAATGTCAGCTAATAATCAATCAAGAAACAAAACTGCTTTTACTGTATCTATTGAAGCTAAAAAGGGCATTACCACAGGAATTTCAGCTAGAGATAGAGCTAAAACTATCAGTATTGCATCAAAAAAAAATGTAAAGAAAACTGATATTGTTTCACCTGGCCATGTTTTTCCAATCATTGCAAAAGATGGAGGTGTTTTGGTTAGAGCTGGTCATACAGAAGCTTCGGTTGATATATCTAAATTGGCTAAAAAAAATAATTCAGCAGTAATTTGTGAAATTATGAATGAAGATGGAACAATGGCTAAAGGTCAAGATTTATTTGATTTTGCAAAAAGACATAAACTTAAAATTGGTAAAATTGAAGATTTGATTGCTTATCGATTAAAAAAAGAAAAATTAATTAAATTAAAGAAACAAAGTTTTATTGAAGTCAAAAAGCAAAAATATAAAATTAGAATTTATGAAAACCTTCTTGACGGATCTGAACATTTTGCTTTGATCAAAGGAACTATCAAAAAAGGAATTACTCCTAGAGTTAGAGTTATCTCATCAAATGTTGTTCAAAATTATTTAATAAATCAACAGTTGCCTAATTCGTTCAATAAAACTCTTAATTATTTTAAAAAATTTAATAATTGTGTACTTGTATTCATAAAAGACACTAATCTTAAATCAGTAACCCAAACACTTAAAGATTATAAAAATAAAGATTTTTATAAAAAAGGAAAAGATAAACTGATTAGAAATTATGGTATTGGAGCTCAAATAATAAAAGATTTAAAGATTAAAAATATGACCTTAATTACAAAATCTCCTAAAAAAGTTATAGGTTTGGATGGTTATGGTATAAGAATTACCAAACAAGAGATTATTTAATGAAAAAAAAATACCTAATAGTTGTAGCTGATTATTATAAGGATATTGCTAAAGGCCTTCTTGATAGTGCTTTAAAATTGATTCCAAAATCTTACACAGTTAAAATTATTAAAGTTCCAGGTGTTTTTGAAATACCAGTTACAATATCAAAAAATATTAAAAAATATGATGCTTTTTTAGCTCTTGGTTGTGTTATAAAAGGTCAAACACCTCATTTTGATTTTATTTCACAAGCTTCAACAAATGCGATTATGGATTTATCAGTCATTAATAAAAAACCTATCGGTAATGGGATAATTACCTGTTTGAATATGAAGCAGGCCAAAGTTCGAAGAAAAAAAGGTGCAGAAGCTGCTGATGCTGTAAACTCAGTTTTATCGCAATAATGAAAACTCATTTTAATCCAAAGAATAATCCAAGAGTAATTATAATTCAAAAATTATATGGCAAATTCTATAATGAAGATAACGATATTGATTTTCCCAAACATAGATTCAAAAAATTTATTAAAGACATTGTTTTTGGTACTATAGAACGTAACGATTTAATTCTTGATGAATTGAATACTAAACTTGGTGATGATTTTGTTTTAGATAATTTAGATAAAGTTTTTCAAACCATATTAAAAGCTGCCACTTATGAATTTTTATATAAGCCAAATATATCTATTAACATAATAATTAAAGAATACTTAAATTCATCTAATTTTTTCTTAGAAGATTCTCAAACTAAATATTTAAATGCATTATTAGATAATGTTGGAAAAAAGTTAAGAACTTCAAATGCATGAATTTGATTTAATTAAGAAATATTTTTCAAAATTATCTAAATTGAATAAAGCCTCATTAAATTTAAACGATGATGTTTTTTTTGATAAAAATAAATCTTTAGTTATTTCAATTGACACTTACAATGAAGGAGTTCATTTTATCGATTTTAAAAAACCAGATATGGTAATCAAGAAGATTTTGAGATCCTCAATATCTGATTTAATTTGCAAAGGTGTTTTTCCTAAATATTACTTTATATCAGGTAGTGGAAATAAAAAAACATTTTCAAAAAAAAACTTATCAAAAATTTCTAATTCATTAAAAATGGAGCAAAATAGATATAAAATTTCTTTATGTGGTGGTGACACTACTTTTTCAAATCAATTAAGTTTTTCAATTACATCAATAGGATATTCAAAAAATATTATTTATAGAAATAAAGCTAAAATTAATGATGATATATATGTGACTGGAAATCTTGGTGATAGTTTTGTTGGATTAAAAATTTTACAAAATAAGTTTAAAGTATCAAAAAAACTTGGAAGTTATTTTATTAAAAAATATTTTGAACCAGATATTCAAATAAAATTAACAAATGAATTATTAAAATTTGCTAATTCATCAATAGATATATCCGATGGTTTAGTCGATGATCTTGAAAAAATGATTAATAATCAAAAATTATCATATGAAATTTGGCAGGAAAAAGTTCCAATATCAAAAAATCTACAAAGTTACTTAAGGAAGAATAATTATAAAAAATCAAATTTTATATCTAATGGTGATGATTATCAGATTTTATTTACTGCTAGTGCTGACAAAGCTAGAATCATTAAAAACACATCAAAGAAATTAGGTGTGAAAATATCAAGAATTGGCATAATTAGACCAAACAATCAAAAATCACTCTTTATTGGTCAAAAAGGTCAGCATTTACTACTTAAAAACTCTGGTTATAAGCACCAATTTTAAAAGTTAATTATTGTCTTTTTTAGCTTTTTTTGTATTGTCCGGGCTTAAAATTTAACAACCAACAACCTTAAGGTTTATATGAGCGAAACAGTAGAAACTATTTTATTATACACAATCGGTGCCGGTTTATTATCCATAGTTTATGGATTTTTCACTGGGAAAAATATTTTAAATCAGAGCACTGGAAATGCAAAAATGCAAGATATTGCATCAGCCATTCAGATTGGAGCAAAGGCATATCTAGCGAGACAATATAAAACAATAGCTATTGTTGGTGTAGTTGTTTTAGTAATTGTAAGTATTGCATTTAGTCCTTTAGTTGGTTTGGGCTATTTAGTTGGTGCTACATTATCAGGTATTGCAGGTTATGTAGGAATGTTAGTTTCTGTCGAGGCTAACGTAAGAACTGCTGAAGCTTCTAGAAAAGGTCTTGCTCAAGGTCTATCTGTTGCATTCAAATCAGGTGCTGTGACTGGTATGTTGGTTGCTGGTTTAGCCTTATTGTCTATTGCAGTTTATTATTATTATTTATTAAAATTTAATGTTGATGAAAGAGAAATAGTTAATGCACTAGTTGCTTTAGGATTTGGTGCATCATTAATTTCTATTTTTGCAAGACTAGGTGGTGGTATATTCACAAAAGGTGCTGATGTTGGTGCTGACTTAGTCGGTAAAGTTGAAGCTGGTATTCCAGAAGATGATCCTAGAAACCCTGCTGTTATTGCAGATAACGTTGGTGATAATGTAGGAGATTGTGCAGGTATGGCTGCAGATTTATTTGAAACATATGCAGTTACAATTGTAGCGACTATGGTTTTATCATCTATTTTCTTTCAAGGTGATATGAGCATGATGATTTATCCTTTAACAATTGGTGGTGCTTGTATTTTAACATCAATCATTGGAACATTTTTTGTTAAACTTGGTAAAGATAAAAATGTAATGAATGCTTTATATAAAGGCTTTGTTGTCTCTGCTATTGCATCAGTTGTAATTTTATACCCAGTAACAGATCATGTAATTGGTTTTACAACTGAATATAATGTTGATGGTAAAAATTTTAATGGAATGAGTTTATATTTCTGTGGAATAATTGGTTTAGTAATTACTGGATTGTTAATTTGGATCACTGAATACTATACCGGTACTAATTATAGGCCGGTTAGATCTGTTGCTGCATCTTCAACAACAGGACATGGTACTAATGTTATTCAAGGTTTGGCTATTTCTATGGAAGCAACAGCAATACCTGCTTTAATTATTGTTGCTGGAATTTTGGCTACCAATGCAATTGCTGGACTTTTTGGTATTGCAATAGCTGTAACGACTATGCTTGCATTAGCAGGAATGGTTGTTGCACTTGATGCTTACGGACCAGTTACAGATAATGCTGGTGGTATTGCTGAAATGTCTAACATGGATAAAAAAGTTAGAAAAACAACCGATGCATTAGATGCAGTAGGGAACACAACAAAAGCAGTAACTAAAGGTTATGCTATTGGATCAGCTGGTCTTGGAGCTTTAGTTTTATTTGCAGCATATGTTGAGGATATAAAACACTTTTCTAAAGTAACTGGATCTAAATTAGAAGGTATAGTTGTTACCTTTGATTTATCCAATCCATACGTAGTAGTTGGTTTATTAATTGGTGGAATGTTACCTTACCTATTTGGTTCAATGGGAATGCAAGCTGTTGGAAGAGCAGGTGGTGCTGTTGTGATTGAAGTTAGAAGACAATTTAAAAAATTTCCTGGTATCATGAAGAGAAAACAGAAACCTGATTATGCAAAATTAGTTGATCTTTTAACTGTAGCTGCAATTAAAGAGATGATAATTCCATCTCTATTACCTGTATTATCACCAGTGGTTTTATATTTTATAATTTTATCTATTGGTGGCCAAGTAGCCGCATTAGCAGCAGTTGGTGCAATGTTATTGGGAGTTATTATTACAGGATTATTCGTAGCTGTTTCAATGACAGCAGGTGGTGGTGCTTGGGATAATGCTAAGAAATATATTGAAGATGGAAACCATGGAGGCAAAGGTTCTGAGGCTCATAAAGCGGCTGTGACCGGTG
>JAFJTK010000159.1 GCA_017880265.1 Candidatus Pelagibacter sp.
GGCTCATCCATTAATAAAAAATCAGGATCAGCTGCTAAAGCTCTTGCTAGTCCTACTCTTTGTTGCATTCCACCTGACAGCTCATGAGCAAATTTATTTCCCCAACCTTGTAATTCAACAATATCTAAAATTTTATTGGCAGCATCTAATCTGTCATTTTTACTAATTCCTCTAATTTCAAGTGGCATTGCAATATTATCAACTACTGATCTATGTGGCATTAATGCAAAATTTTGAAACACCATTCCAATTTTTTTATTTCTTAATTCTTGCAAATTATCTCTATCAAGGGTCATTACATCTTGACCGTTTATTAAAATTTTTCCTGATGTTGGCTCCAATAGTCTGTTTATATGTCTTACTAATGTAGATTTACCACTACCTGATAATCCCATTACACAGAATATCTCCCCCTGTTTTACATCAAAAGAAACATCAGACACTCCAATAACAGAGTTATATTTTTCTAGAGCCTCATTTTTTGAAATTCTTTTATTCTGAATTGCATCTAATGCCTCAGTAGAGGTATTACCAAATACCTTCCACACATTTTCAATTTTAATAGCTGATTCAGATGAGTCCATTAAACTTTCTTTTACTTAAGGAAATTATACCCGGCAATAATAATTGCCGAGTATAAATAAATTATTTTTTAGATTAAAGACCTAACCAACCATCAACTGTTGATTTGTTAGCATCCATCCATGCTCTTGCTACATCAGCTGGTTGTTTTTTCTCAACTGAAATTGCATAAGCCATAGCTGATACATCGTCTGCCGTTAATTGAAAGTTCTTAAAGAATTCAACAATAGCTGGAGATTTACTTTCTAAAGAAGTACCCCAACCAATTTGAATCTGTTTAAGTGCATCTTTCGAAGCAACATAAGATTTTTTGTACCAGTCAGCATCTTCTTTAGGTTGAACCATTTTGTATTTAGCTGGATCGAATTTTGGCTCTTCCAACATAACTACATCAGCCATTCCCCAAATTGCATGTGGTTTGTAACAATAGAATGCATAACCTTCACCTTTTTTAATTGAGTCAAGCACTCTTGCGTTTTTAACTGCTTCAGCAGCTCTGATTGGCTCAATACCAGCATCATATAAACCATAGTCTCTTAATTTAACTTGGTTAACATTAGCTGATGCCCAACCATCTGCACCAATCCAAAACTCACCTTTTCCATTGCCATCGCTATCCATAGCTTTAACAACTTCAGGTCTTCCTAAGTCTTCAATTGCAGTAATATTCATTTTTTTTGCAAACTGCTGAGAAACACAGTAACCTTGGTTTCCTTCATACGGCTTGCTACTTAATTTTAAAGTTCCTTTAGGAACTAAATCATTAGTGTAAGCTTGCTGATTTGGTAACCAGATATCAGGGTGAACTTCAATTTCACCTTTGCTTCTGTCAATTGCACCATAGATTGCAGTGTTGTTTCCTGGAACCAATTCTGCTTCTCCACCCATTTTATCAATAACAACTGCTGCCAATAAATTAGCAATCGCTGTTGCACCTGTCCAACCTGGATCTCCAATTTTTACTTTCTCAGCAAATGTTGAAAAAGTAGCAAAAAGTGAAATTAATCCAGCTACAAGTGTAGTTTTAATTATTTTCATTATCTCTCCTATTAATTTAAAAATTAAGTCTAACGCGAATGAATTAAGTGAGTCAAAGGAAATTAGTTATATTAAATATATATAATAACTAAGATTTTACTGCAAAAAATCACTTACTGTTTTATTAAATTTCTGAGGGTTTTCTAAATGCACGTTATGTGAGCATCCTTCAAATATAATCAAATTACTGTCTACTATATTTTCATTAAGAGTATCAACTTGATTTCTATTATACGCCCTATCTTTATCACCCCAAATAATTAGGGTTTTATTTTTTATATTTTTAAGATTTTCAAGTCCACTCCAGTTTTTCATAGCTTCTAAAGCAGCATCCGCAGCTTTAAGCGAAGTTAGCTTTCCAGCTTTTAAACATAAATCAAAGTGATCAGCTTTATCCTCTTTTACAAACCAGGTTTTAGCTATTCTATGGGCAGTGTTTATTAGCCCTTCTGTTTTTAATCTCTCTCTTGATTGATCAATTGTCTCAAATCGTTCAGGCATATTTCCTCTAGGTCCAGTTCCATAGCAAATTAATTTTTCAACTTTATTGCCTGCAAGTTTAGTCATTTCTTGAACAATCATTCCACCCATTGAATGTCCTAATAAATGAAATTTACCAATACCTCTTTGATCAATCGTATCTAAAATAGATCTGGCCATTGAATTTATGCTATTACATGGTTCAACTTTATTACTATATCCAAAACCAGGTAAGTCAGGAGCAAATATTCTGTAATTATCTTTTAAATCTTGAATTTGTGGTTCCCACATTATTGATGAACCTAAAAAACCATGAACCATTACCAATGGAAATTTATCTCCCACGTCGTTCACAAATAAATTTTGCATTAAAATATTAAGAGTGACTAATCCAAATAGTTTTTGTTTGAAGAAATGAGTTTAATGCCTCTGTTCCTTGATCTCTAGATAAAGAACCAGATTGTTTGTAACCTCCAAATGGAGTTTTAATATCTCCTTCAGAAAAAGTATTAACTGAAACAGTTCCACAAGGTAAACTTTTAGCTAAATGAAATGCTCTATTTATATCTTGAGTAAAAACGCTAGCGTGCAGTCCATATTTTGAATTACTTGCAACTTTTAAAGCTTCTTCATCACTTTTAACTGTTAAAACACCAAGAACAGGACCAAAAATTTCTTCTTGAGCAATTGTCATCTTCTCTTTTAATCCATCAAATAAAGTAGGTTTTGCAAAAAAACCTTTTTGATTATTATTTGATACTCCTCCTGATAAAAGTTTTGCACCCTCATCAATTCCTTTTTGAATATATCCATCAACTGTTTGTAAATGTCCTTTTGAAATCATAGATCCCATATTAGATTTTAAATCTAAAGGATCACCCACTTTTAATTTTTTAACTTTTTTAATAACTTTATCTAAAAACTCATCTTTTACTTTTTTATGAACGATCTGTCTCATGTTGGCAGAACAGTTTTGTCCACCATTCCAAAATGCAGAATTGATTGCATTGTCAATTAAATCATCATTAATTTTAGCGTCTTCTAAAACTATAAATGGACTTTTTCCACCCATCTCAAGTGCAACAGGTTTTAAGTTACTTTCACTTGAATACTTTAAAAAATATCCACCAACTTCAGTTGAACCTGTGAATGAAACAGCATCAACATCTTTATGACGACCAAGCGCTTCACCGACGTCCCCATAGCCTGGAAGAACATTTAAAACTCCATCTGGTATTCCTGCTTCTTGAGCTATTTTCGCAACTCGAATTGCTGTAAGCGGAGTATCCTCTGCTGGTTTAATGATTACAGAACAACCTGCTGCAAGAGCTGGTGCCATTTTCCAAACAGCCATCATCAAAGGAAAGTTCCATGGAACAATTCCAGCTACAACTCCAATAGGCTCTTTAACAATTAGACTTGTAATAGATGGTTCGGTTGGACCAACTTTGCCAAATACTTTATCAATTAATTCTCCATACCACTGAAAATGCATTGGGGCATCATTAGCAACTTCATTAATACAATCTGCAACTAATTTTCCTGTATCAACACATTCTAAGACTGAGTTTTCATCCCCATGTTTTCTAAGTAATTCTGCAAATTTTAATAAAACTTCTTTTCTATGTTCTGGAGAACATCTTGACCAAACACCGCTATTAAAAGCTTTTCTTGAAACTTTAACTGCAAGATCAACATCTTTATGATTACATTTTGCAACTGTACAAAGTTTTTCTCCAGTTGCAGGATTTATTGTATCAAATTTTTTACCATCAATGGCATTAACATATTTACCATTAATAAAAGCACGCCCCTCAAACTTTAATTTTTTAGCGATTGATTTATAGTTAATAGCCATGATTTTGTAGGCTATTACTTAAAAGATTAATTATCAATAATTAATTCATTGGCCCAAACCAGTCAAACTTATTAGTCCAGTTTCTCCAATTACAAGTTGGTCCAATTCTATTCTTATACCACTTGTTAGATTTTTCAGCTTTAGCCATTATTTTTACTAATTTTGGATGAGTATATTTTCCAAGATTTCTCTCACACATAATCTCATAAGGGTTATACGGATCGTTTGATGTAGGTGTTAAATAAACGCTATCAATTAACTGAGGGCACCCTTCAATGTTATGTGTGTACAAATTTTTATTTAATTTAAAGCCAACACTTAACATGTGACTTTCACCTGGACCACCACTACCATGATCTGAATAGTGAATCTTTTTAATACCTTTAATACATCTTATTCCCATTAGCTGAGTATGAAACAATTCATGTATATTAATCTGTGTTAATCTTTCTTCATTGTTATGACCATTGCTTCTGACAAAAATGCCACCTATGCCAACTCCTGCATCTCCACCATGATTTCCAGCATTAACGTCGGTCCATAAAAAATATGTTTTCTTCTTGTTTGTGAAACCACCAAATTGATGAAAGTAATGACCCATCTGAGTATTAACACTTTTATCTTTTAATTCTTTCCAGTTCTTACTCGTTCTAATAAAAGTGATATCTAGTTTTCCATCTTCTCTATAATCATATCTAAATTTTTTACCTTCACCACCTGAACCTTTATTTTCTTTTGAAGCTTTAAAAAAAGCATCGTTAGCTTTTTCCAAAATATCCTGCATTTTACCATTGATATCTAGCTCTCTATCCTCAGCATCAGATGGCAGTAAATAAATAAAGTGTATTTGATGTTCGTCAGTTACATCAGGTTGATCTTCAAAAAATCTTCCAGGCTTTTGATCTTTAGATAAATCTATTTTTTCAAAATCTTTAATATTCTTAGCTGAAAAAGATGTTGATAAGAATGAAAAAAATAAAATTAGAGTTATTGATAAAATTTTAATCATTAGTTTGTAAAGATAAAAACTTATTGTATTGCAATCAACATATCAAAT
>JAFJTK010000093.1 GCA_017880265.1 Candidatus Pelagibacter sp.
AAATTATTAAATATTCTTAGTCACGATGTCTTAAGAATTGAAAGACTTATAACTGATTATTCGCAGATGCTAAAAGACGAAGTAGCTCTTAGTAAAGAAAAGATGAAAAAAATTAATATAGAGCCAATTATTCAATCTGTTGTAGAGGACTATAATAGTATTCAAAAACTTAAAAAAAATATCAAAATAAACTATGAAAATAATGGTAACAAAAATTATACTATAAATGGCATTGAAAACAGGATTGAGCAAATAATTGCTAACTTATTAGATAATTCAATTTCATTTTGTAAAGAGGGTGAAAATATTTATGTAAATATATCAAATACTGCAGATAAAGAAATCTTGGTAAAGATTATTGATGATGGGCAAGGATTTAAAGAAAAAGATACTTCAAAAATTTTCAAAAGATTTTATAGCAATAGACCAGATAAATTTGGAGAACACTCAGGTCTTGGACTAAATATTGTTAAAAATTTAGTCGATCTTCATGATGGTGAAATTGTAGCATCAAATCGATTGGATAGAGAAGGTGCAATTGTAGAAATAAGGTTTCCAAGTGTTTAATCTTAGCTTGATTTGTCATTGGTTAACTGTATAAAACTTTTTCATGGAAGATTACAAAGTTAAAGATATATCATCAGCTGAGTTTGGTAGAAAAGAGATATCTATAGCGGAAAGTGAAATGCCAGGATTAATGGCATTAAGAGAAGAATATTCAGAAACTAAACCTTTAAAAGGTGCAAGAATTATTGGTTGTTTGCACATGACTATCCAAACAGCCGTTTTAATAGAAACATTAGTTGCTCTAGGAGCAGAGGTGAGATGGTCTTCATGTAATATTTTTTCAACTCAAGATCATGCTGCAGCAGCAATTGCAAAAGCTGGAATACCTGTTTATGCATGGAAAGGCGAGACAGAGGAAGAATATCTTTGGTGTATTAAGCAAACTATAGTTGGCAAACCTGATTGGAAACCAAACATGCTTTTAGATGATGGCGGTGATTTAACTGCAATTATGCATAATGAATATAAAGATTTAATGAAAGATATAAAAGGAGTTTCTGAAGAAACTACTACTGGAATAAAAGCTTTAAACAAAATGGAAAAAGATAATTCTCTTTTGGTGCCAGCAATTAATGTTAACGACTCAGTTACTAAATCTAAATTTGATAATTTATATGGTTGTCGAGAAAGTTTGGTAGATGGAATAAGAAGAGCAACAGATGTAATGATGTCAGGAAAAATTGCAATCGTTGCAGGATTTGGAGATGTAGGTAAAGGAAGTGCTGCATCATTAAGACAAAGTGGAGCGAGAGTATTAGTAACCGAGGCGGATCCAATCTGTGCGTTACAGGCTGCAATGGAAGGTTACGAAGTTGTTTTAATGGAAGAAGCAATAAGCAGAGCTGATATTGTTGTAACAGCCACAGGAAATAAAGATATTGTTACTGCTGATCATATGAGAGATATGAAAGATAGAGCAATTCTATGTAATATCGGTCACTTTGATAATGAAATTCAAGTTGAAGCTTTAAAAAATTATAAATGGACAGAAGTAAAACCACAGGTCCATGAAATAGAGCTACCAAGCAAAAAAAGAATTATTCTATTAGCAGAGGGAAGATTGGTTAATTTAGGTTGTGCAACTGGACATCCAAGTTTTGTTATGAGTGCCTCATTTACAAACCAAGTAATAGCTCAGATTGAACTTTGGAATAATCATAAAAATTATGAAAATAAAGTTTATGTGCTTCCTAAACATTTAGATGAAAAAGTAGCCACTCTTCATTTAAAAAAAGTAGGTGCTAAACTTACTAAATTATCCAAAGAACAAGCAGATTACATAAGTGTTGGAACCGAAGGTCCATTCAAACCAGATGCCTATCGCTATTAAAAATAGCATAATAGATATATCTTCAGAAGAGACGACCAAAGAATTAGCTAAAGAGCTATCAAATTATCTAAAAGGTGGAGAAATAATTTTTTTATATGGAGAAATGGGAGTAGGTAAAACTACCCTTGTAAAATATTTGATAAATCAATTTCAAATAAAAAAAAATTTACAAACTAGTGAAGTAACAAGTCCAACATTTAATTTACTCAATGAGTATGATGTAGATGATCTTAGTATAAAACATTATGATCTGTTTAGATTAAAAGACAAATCAGAACTAAAAAATTTGGATATATTTGAAAATAATAAAAATATAATAACTCTAATAGAGTGGCCTCAATTAATTAATAAAGAAAAATTAAATAAGACTATAGATTTAATATTTAACTACGAAAATGAATTAAATAATAGATCTGTTAAAATTGTTGGTTTGGATTAATCTTTTAATATGAAATTTTCAAAAGATTTTAAGGAAATTAAAGGTGATGCATCTATTAGAAAATTTTATAGAAACACCAAAAAGAATTCAATTATAGTATTTGCTAATATAGAAAAAATTAAAAATTTATTAATTTATGACTCAATTAATAAAATCTTAATCAAAAATAATATCATTGCTCCTAAATTGTTAAGTCAAAATTATAGAAATAACTATATTGAGATACAAGATTTAGGAAACAAAACAATTTATCAAACATTTATAAAAAATAAAAAAGATCATTATTTGATATTAAAAAAAGTAATTAATGTTTTAAATAAAGTTCAAAAAATAAAAGATAAAAAAGTAAAAAATTTTAATAATAAACTTTATAAGATTAAGAATTATAACAATAAAGTTTTATTTGATGAGACAAAATTATTTAATGATTGGTATGTTCCAAAAAAATTGAATAAAAAAAAAATTTATCTATTCAAAGATAAATTTAATAAAGAGATTAAGCTTTTGTTGTCAAAATTAAATTTTAAAAACGATACTTTTGTTCATAGAGATTTCCATGTTTCAAACCTAATCATAAATTCAAAAAATCAGATTGGCTTAATTGATAATCAAGATGCTCTTATTGGTAACAGAGCTTATGATTTAGCTTCTTTGATAGATGATGTTAGGTATAAAACATCTAATTCTTTAAAAGATAAAGTTTATAATTATTACTTAAAAACTAACAAAAACATTCATCCAAAAAAATTTAAAAATGATTTTGATATTTTATCAGTTCTTAGAAACTTAAAGATTATTGGTATATTTATGAGGTTAGCTGAAAGAGATAAGAAAAAAAAATACTTAAAGCTCATTCCATATGCATGGAAGATGATAGATAATAGAATGAACAAAAACAAAGAATTATATAATTTGAAGTTGTTATTAGCATCTAGTTTTCCTAAATTTGTAACCAAGTCAGATGAAAATTAATACTGCTCTAATTTTGTGTGCAGGGTTTGGAAAAAGATTAAATCCATTAACTCTAGATACTCCAAAACCATTAATTGAACTGAACAATGTTTCAGTGCTTGAAACTTGCATTAATTTAATTGAAAGTTTGGATATAAAAGAGATTTTTATCAATACTTTTTATCTAAAAGATCAAATTCATAATTTTATAAATAAAAAAAATTTTAAACCTAAAATATCAATTATTGAGGATGGTAAAAATATTCTTGATACAGGTGGTGGTATCAAAAATATGCTAAACCAAACAAAAGAAGATGATGTTTTAATATTTAATCCAGATACAATTTGGAAAAAAAATTACTCTAAAGAAATTATTGAGATGGAAAAATTCTATTTTTCCAAACAACTAAAAAACATACTTTTGCTTGTTAACAAAGATTTAAGTTTTGATAAAAATTTAAATGGTGATTTTGATCTTAAAGATAATTTAATTATAAAAAATAATGATAGAAAATTTATTTATACTGGTTGTCAAATATTAAATAAAAAACTTCTTTCTAATTATAAAACTGAAAAATTTTCAATAAACAATTTGTGGAACGATTTAATTGAGAAAAAAGAACTATATGGTTTCGAGACTAATAATGATTTTTATCATTTAACAGATCTCAAAACTTTTAAAAAACTACAAGATCTTTAGCTCTTTCATGATCCAAGTATTTACAATCAGTAATTTTCTTATTGCCATCTAAAGTAATTAATAATGGATTTCCTGTTGGTATTTCCAATTTTGAAATTTGATTTTCATCTAATTTAAATAAATATTTACATAATGCTCTAATTGAATTTCCATGTGCAGAAATTAAAATATTATTTTCTGAAATTTTAGTTTCTATATCATTTTTATAAAACTCTAATACTCTTTCATAAGTATCTTTGAGAGACTCTGTGTCGGGAATTTTATTAGTTGGTATTTCTCTATAAGTTTCAATATTTACTGGATGATAAGGATTATTTTTATCTAATGGATCTGGTCTTAAATCCCATGAACGTCTAAACTGATGAACTTTTTCTTCACCTAGTTTTAATTTCATCTCATCTTTATTTAAACCAGTAAGCGCCCCGTAATGTCTCTCGTTTAATTGCCAAGCCTCTTTTGAAATTGTTGTATCCTGTAATATTTCTTTTATTAATTTTAAGGTATTTTTTGCTCTTAATTGAAAGGACGAGTAATAAATATCAATATTGATATTTTTTGATTTTATTAGTTCACCTGATTTTTTTGCCTCTAATTTACCATTTTCAGTTAAATCTACATCAACCCATCCTGTGAATTTTTTTTCAAGGTTCCATGTACTTTGACCATGTCTAACTAAAATTAAATAACTCATTTGTTAATCTCTTAATTTAATTTATAAAATATAATCATACAATTAATGATTAATTTTTTTTCAAAATATAAATTCATTTTTTATCTATCTAATTTTATTTTACTAGTTTTATATCTATATCCAGGTAGCTTTATAGGATGTTTTTTATTTAATAATTGCCAATATGATCCACAAATTACTCCAGATTTTTTAGTTTCTACAAACCACCTCTATGTTTTTGGTTTACTGTCTATCATTGGTTTATTTACTTATAAAAATTCTAATAAATTGAATTTTTTAAATTTATATTTAATTCTACTTTCAATAATTTTAG
>JAFJTK010000140.1 GCA_017880265.1 Candidatus Pelagibacter sp.
ATCAAAGATAAACTTGTTCAAGCAGGTGATCTTGAATTCGGTAAAAAAGATCAATTAGATTATGGAAAGATTGGAACTGGTAAATCTGGACTAGGTACGATTAAATCAGAAATTGATGCTGAGTTTAATTTTGAAAGAGGCTCAGTTGGTTTAGCGAGAACCTTAAAATATGATACTGAAGATAGTCAGTTTTTTATTATTCTTGATGATGAGCCATTATTTGAAGGTGAATATACTCCAATTGGAAAAGTGATTTATGGTATGAAAGTGTTAGAAAAAATTAGATATTCTCATAGATCTGAATATGTCCTTAGACCTGACTTTATAAATACAGTTAGGATGTTTAAGTAAAAATTAATTTACTAATGGCTTACCTGTTGCAAGTGTATGTTTAATTCTATCTTGAGTTTCCTTGGTCTCAATTAATCTCATGAAAGCATCTAACTCTAATTTATATAAATCATCTTCTGATAGTGTTTTGTCTATTGAAGTGTCACCTCCGCTTAATACGTGGGCTAATTCTTGAGCAACTCTTAGTCCATGATCTAGAATAACTTTATCATTGTATAATTTTTCTAAAATTTTATTCATTTCAGGAAGAACTGTTTTACCTGGTAGATTAAAAGTAGCCTCCGATGGAGCTTTGAAATCTTTATTATTATTCAAAATTTCTAATGAAACCTCTAATAGACTATTTCTATTCATAATTTTTTTGTCTTCAGGTTTCAAATACTTCATGGGCTCAGCCTCAACAGGTGAAGTCGCTGTTTTACCATATCCAATTATATCAAATACTTTAAGAGGTGCATAATGAGGATCATTTCTAGCTTCCTCTGTTTCAAGCCATCTTGCTAGCATTTCTTTACATCCCCCACCTGCTGGAATTAATCCAACAATAGTCTCGACCAAACCAACAACAATATTTGTATGTGAAGCTACAAAGTTACTTTGAACCATTACTTCAAATCCTCCACCAAGAGTTAACCCTGATGGTGCTGAGATTACTGGATGTTCAGAATATTTTAGATGCTTACATGTTTCTTGAAAATATTTAATAAATTTTTCAATAGATTTAAAATCACCTTTGTCTGCAAAATCCATTGTGTATGTCAAATTTACACCAGCAGAAAATTGCATGCTTTCATTAATGATAATCAAAGGTTTGTCAGTTGCTTTTTTAAGAGCATCCATTGAATCATAATCAAGTGCGTTAGCTTTTGTAGTGAATTCAACTATATTATAATCTTTAAATCGATAAACTTGAGCAGAATTATTGCCATCCACACTGATAGCTTTTTTCTTAACTTTTCCTAATGTTTCAATTTCAGTATATTTTTGTCTAGAGCCATAGAAATCTTGGTTTTTACTTTTGGATAAATTTTCTAAAAACTCATTACCTTCGAACTCATCTATTTTATTGAAAAAATTTTCAACACCAATTTCTTCTAACATTTCAAATGGACCTTTTGCCCAATTAAAGCCTAATCTCATTGCTTCATCTATGTCGTTAAAGTCTTTGGTTATTCCTGGAACTAATGAAGATGAATATTTTATAATTTTAGAAATGACAGACCAAGCGTACTCACCAAATTTATCCTCTCTTGAAATTAAAGATTTTAAATCTACTTTATCTGAACTAATATTAATTTTTTGACTTGCAGAATACTCACCCGTTTCCAGATTAATTGCTTCCATAACCTTAGTAGCACCAGTTTTATTCATTCGGTAAAAACCACCCTTACCTTTTCGACCAGTGTAACCTGTTTCAATTAATTTTTTAACTAAAGGAATTTCTTTAGCAACTTCTTGAAAAGGGTCATTTTCTGATAACTCTTTGATAAAACTTTTAAGAACATCAGCCATTAAATCAATTCCAATTAAATCATAAAGCCCAAAAACTCCTGTTTTAGGTATTCCCATTGGTCTTCCAAATATTGCATCGGCCTCCTCGATACTAAGTTTCATTTTAAAAGCTTCAGTCATCGCAACTTGCATCGCAAAAACACCTATTCTGTTACCTAAAAATCCTGGAGTATCATTACAAACAATTGCTCCTTTTCCCAATTCTGTTTCACAAAATTTCTTTAAAGAGTTTATTTTTGCTAAATCATTATTTTCATTTTTAACAATCTCTAACAATCCCATGTATCGAACTGGATTAAAAAAGTGAGTGATACAAAAATCTTTTTTTTCTTCTGCAGTTAATTTCTCAGATAAAACTTTAATAGGAATAGACGATGTATTTGATGAAACGATCGCACCTTCTTTTCTACTTTTGAAAATTTTTTCATAAATATTATGTTTAATATCAATTCTCTCAACTACCGCTTCAACCACCCAATCTGCTTCTTTAACCACATCAAAATTATCATTAATATTTCCAACTTTGATATTATTAATTTGAGTTTTATCTAATAATAACGGTGGTTTTGATTTAAATATTCTATCTCTCGCTTTTTCAGAAATCTCAGTAGTAAGATCCAATAATGTAACTGGCACATTTGCATTACATAAGTGGGCTGCTATTCCACTACCCATAGTTCCTGATCCAATTACTACAACTTTTTTGATATCCATAATTTAATCTTGAGACGAGTTTTATATTTAAAAAAAATTGAACTGTAAATTGATTATCTATTAATTCCTCTAAGTCTATCTGATCTTCTTCTAAGTAGCTCAGCACTTACTAGAATTAATGTCGACATCACAATTAAACATGTCGCAACTGCCAAAATAGTTGGGCTTAATTGCTCTCTCAATCCAACCCACATTTGAATAGGAATAGTTGTGTTTTCTAATCCCGCTAAGAACAATACAACTATAACTTCATCAAAAGAAGTTACAAAAGCAAATAATGCTCCTGAAATAACTCCTGGCATAATCAACGGCAATGTAATTTTTCTAAATGTGTGAACAGGGTTACTTCCTAAACTTGCTGCTGCACGTGTTACACTGTGATCAAACCCTGTTAATGTTGCTGTAACTGTTATTACTACAAATGGTGTACCTAAAATAATGTGGGCAATAATAATTCCTGTGTGAGTTGCTGCTAAGCCTACTTTAGCCATAAAGAAAAATATTGCTGTTCCAGAAATAATTAATGGCACAATCATTGGTGAAATTAATAATGCCATAAACGCTGCTTTATAAGGCATGTGTCTACTACTTAGACCTAGTGCTGCGACTGTTCCAAGTAATGTTGATCCAATAGTTGCAAAAAAAGCAATGATTAAACTATTTTTAGTAGCAAGACCCCATGGGTTTTTGGTTCCATAGATCATATCCTCATACCACCTTAAAGAAAAACCTTCAGGATCTAGCGCTAACATTTTTGCTGAAAAGTGAATGTATTGTTCGGCATTAAATGAAAGAGGTAAAATTACAAATAGTGGAGCAATTAAAAAGAAAAATACCAAACCACAAAAGAAAAGATAAGTGTAGTGCCAAACTCGATAATTCCAAGGTGTATGATTAGGTAATGCCATAATTAATTATCCAAGTTTTATATTATCTATTCCAACAAGTTTGTTATAAATCCAATAAATTGTAAGCACTCCCACTAACAACATGGTTCCAAGCGCTGATGCAAAAGCCCAGTCTAATGAACTCTTCATGTGATAAGCAATTGTGTTACTAATTAAAGACCCACTAGCTCCTCCAACTAAAGCTGGAGTGATATAATATCCAATAGCTAGAATAAACACTAATAAGCATCCTGCTCCAATTCCTGGAATTGTTAATGGAAAATAAATTTTAATAAATGATATAAGAGGTGTACCGCCCAAAGATTTTCCAGCTCTCATTAAGCTAGGGGAGATTGTTTTCATCACACTATACAAAGGTAAAACCATAAAAGGTAAAAGTATTTGTGTCATTGCAACAAAAGTTCCAACTACATTATACATTAGTTCAGGCCTATTATCGTCTGCAGCAAGTCCGAGCCAAACAATCAAATCATTTACTGGCCCTTGTTGCTGAAGAAGCACCATCCAACTTGAGGTTCTAACAAGTAGAGATGTCCAGAAAGGTAGAAGCACACAAATCATCAATAAATTACTATATTTCATTGGTAGTGTTGCCAATAAATGCGAAATTGGATAAGCAAGAATAAAGCAGAAAACTGTTACCCAAAAAGCAACATTAAGAGTTCTCATCCATAGAATTTTATGAATTCTTCTGTCCTCATCTTGTTGAACAATATTTCGATTTTCATCAAATTTTAAATCTAAACCCTTTAAGTATTTAGCATATGACCAATTGGGTGCAGTATTTTTTAAAGCAGTCCAATACTCAACATTTCTCCAAATTTTATGGGTTTCCATAAACTGCTCTTTATAATTAGCCTTTTCAAATTTTTTTATTTTTCTATTAGTTTTTTTTAATCCACTACTAAAACCTGACTTTTCATAATTTAATCTCTGATATAGTTTTCCAGATTTTTTTGCCATAGCTAGAGGATAAAAATCATCATAAAACGCTTTATAAACTTCCTCACTTGGTAGTTCTTTACCATCCCATGTTTCTAATGCTTTAAAAGTATTAGGAAGCATTTTAGTAATCATTCGATCATCAACACTTCTAAAAAGCATATCCCCAATAGGAAATACAAACGTAATCAGTATAAAAACTAATAAAGGACCAACTAAAAATAACGCTTTTAGCTTATTTTTTCTCTCAGCTTTTTTCAAGCTAAGTTCTAGTGGTATTCCGTCAGATGATAATATTTGTTCTTTGCTCATAATAAAAAAGGGCAGTTATAAATAACTGCCCTTTCAATATAGTATAAAATACTAATCTATAAAACTAAATTATAGACCAGCTTTCATAGCTTCCCATTTTTCACCGATTTCATCTTGGTTATCTGCCCAGAAATCAGGGTTCATAAGGATGTATCTTTTTGTATTTTGTGGTGCTGTTGGCATATGTGGTACCATGTTAGTTTTACCATCTTTAAACCAAGGCTCTCCAGCTTCCATAATAGCAATTGAA
>JAFJTK010000161.1 GCA_017880265.1 Candidatus Pelagibacter sp.
GGAAAAAACTTAAATGGAAGCCCACAAATTAAAGAGTTAAGTGAAATTTCATCTGATGAAATGATTTTAGATATTGGTCCAAAAACTATTAAAGTTATTTGTAATATTATTGATGAAAGTAACACCATTTTATGGAACGGACCTGCTGGGTATTTTGAAAATCCAAATTTTGCTAATGGCAGCATTAAAATTGCTAAGAAGATAATTGAAAATAATAAATCTAATAAAATCTATTCAGTTGCTGGAGGAGGAGATACAGTTTCATTATTGAATAGTTTAAATGCAGTAAATGATTTTAATTTTGTTTCAACTGCTGGGGGAGCCTTTTTAGAATATCTTGAAGGCAAAGAACTTCCTGGTATAAAAGCTCTAAACTAAAATGTCTGAACTTAATAAAATAGCCCTTAAAATTCTTTCAAATGGTAAAGGCATACTAGCTGCAGACGAAAGTAATGGAACGATGACTAAAAGATTAGAGTCAGTAAATATTCAATCAACACCAGAAAATAGACTTCTTTTTAGAGAAACACTTTTTACAGCAGATAGCATGAAAGACTGTATTGGCGGAGTTATATTGTATGATGAAACAATCAATCAAAAATCAGCTAATGGAAAAACAATCCCAGCCATGATTTCAGAGACAGGAGCTGTTCCAGGTATTAAAGTTGATACTGGTGCAAAAGATTTGGCCAATTCATTAGATGAAAAAGTTACCGAGGGTTTAGATGGACTAAGAGAAAGATTAAAAAAATATTATGAGCTTGGTGCAAGATTTACAAAGTGGAGAGGTGTTTATAATATTGGAGAAAAATATCCTAGCAAACTTGCAATTAATTCAAATGCTCATGCGCTAGCAAGATATTCTGCTCTAGTACAAGAATGTGGAATGGTTCCAATTGTTGAACCAGAAGTCTTAATGGATGGAGATCACTCTGCTGATGATTGCTTAATAAAAACATCAGAAGTAATTCAAAAATGTTTTGAAGAGCTTTTAATTCACAAAATTGACCTTACAGGCATAATTTTAAAACCAAATATGATTTTAGCAGGTAATAAATCAAAAAATAAAATCTCTAATGAAGAAGTTTCTTCTAAAACACTTGAGTGTTTAAAAAAATCAGTTCCAAATGAAGTTCCTGGAATTGCTTTTTTATCAGGTGGCCAATCAGAAGTTGAGGCAACAGAAAATTTAAACTTAATCAATAAAAATAATAATACTAATTTTATAATGACTTACTCATATGGAAGAGCTCTTCAACAAAGTGCTTTAAAATTCTGGGCAGGAGATATTAAGAATATCGAAGGTACTCAAAATATTTTTAATCATAGAGCGAGAATGAACACTTTAGCAGCTCAAGGTAAATGGTCTAAAGAACTTGAGAATAAATAAAAAAAAATTTATTTATCTTATTTCCCCAAATAAAATTTATCCTGAGTTCTATCATGATTTAAACCAGGTACTTAGAACTGGCAAAGTAGCTCTATTTCAATTGAGACTTAAAAAATATTCACTTAAACAAAAAATTGTAATTGGAAAAAAAATTCAACGAATTTGTAAAAAAAATAATATTAAATTTTTAATCAATGATGATCCTATACTCTCAAAAACACTTAATGCAGATGGTTGTCATTTAGGTCAAAAAGATATGACCATTAAAAATGCTAGAAAAATAATTAGAAATAAGATTATTGGAGTTACCTGCCATAATTCTATCAAATTAGCAAAAGCTGCTATTAAAGAAAATGCTGATTATATTGCCTTTGGCGCCTTCTTTTCTACTACAACCAAAAAAGTAAAATTTAAGGCTGATATTAAAATTTTAAATAAAATTAAAAAGTTAACCAAAACCCCAATAGTTGCAATTGGTGGGATAAATTTTGATAATTATAAAAAACTGCTATTGAACAATGCTAATTTATTAGCTATTTCAAGCTACGTTTGGAATAATAAAAAATATAAACCCTTAGAAACTATAGAAAAACTTAAATGAAGATTAATGCTGGTGAAATTAGAGTAGGAATGCTTTTAGAATATAAAAGTGATTTATGGCAGGTTCTGAAAACTCAACATGTTAAACCAGGTAAAGGTGGAGCATTTGCCCAAGTTGAAATGAAAAGTTTGGAAAAAAACACAAAATTAAATGAACGATTTAGATCTAGTGAAACTGTTGAAAAAGCATCATTAGAAGAAACTAAATTTAATTATCTATATGAAGATGAAAATAATTATTTTTTTATGGAACCAAAAACATTTGAACAAGTTGAAATTAAAAAAGAAATTGTAGGCGAACAAGGAAAATTATTAACTGAAAATCTAGAAGTAACTGTTAGTTTTTATAATGAAAATCCAATTTCAATTGAACTTCCAAATCAAGTAAAGTGTAAAATAGAAACAACAGACGTTGCACTAAAAGGGCAAACTGTTTCTTCCTCTTATAAACCTGCAACACTCGATAATGGTTTAAACATTCAAGTACCACCATTTATTGAGTCTGGCGACGAAGTAATAGTGGATACAAGAAATCTAGAGTACGTCAAAAAAATATAATTGAATGATTTCTATATCATCAAATCTAAACATTATGATTAAAGCTGCTGAAAAAGCTTCTAAATCTGTAATTCGTGATTTTGGTGAAGTTGAAAAATTACAAGTATCCAAAAAAGGACCTTATGATTTTGTAACTAAGACAGATAAACATGTAGAAAAAATATTAATTGAGGAGCTTAGCAAAACTAAAAAGAATTACTCTTTTTTATCTGAAGAAGTGGGCTCAATTAAAAACAAAGATCAAGAAAACGTTTGGATAATAGATCCAATTGATGGAACGACAAATTTTCTTCATGGCATTCCTCATTTTGCAATTTGTATAGCTTTGCAATCAAAAAAAGAAATTGTAAGTGGTTTAATTTTTGATCCTATTAAAGATGAAATGTTTTTTGCAGAAAAAAATAAAGGTGCTTTTTTAAATAACCACCGATTAAGAGTTTCAAATAAAAACTCTATTGAGGATTGCTTATTTTCAAGTAACCATGAAGGAGTAAAATTTAGTGATTTAAATATGAGATATGGTGGTTGTGCAGCTTTAGATTTAGCTTATGTAGCCTCAGGAAGATTAGATGGGTTTTTTCACAACAAAATTAATTTATGGGATGTGGCTGCAGGAGCATTATTAGTTGAAGAGGCAGGCGGAATTGTAAACGAACTTAATCAATATCCTATTAATAATATAGACATTAAAGCATCTAGTGCTTCAATTAATGATCAAATGTTAAAAAGTTTAAAAAATTTTTAAACACAAACCTCATTATTAATCAATTGATCTTAATTTTGCTTCCAGCTAAAAAATCTTAAAATTAGATTATTTAAGCAAAATTAACACTTATTAGAGCTAAATTTTGTACTTTTTATAAAAGTTTTAATTGTTTTGGAAAATTCTTTTGTTATAAGTCTCGTCATGAAAAAAGATATACACCCAAATTACCACACAATTAAAGTCGAAATGACTGATGGGACTCAGTTTGAAACAAAATCAACTTGGGGGAAAGAAGGAGAAGTTTTAAAATTAGAAATTGATCCAAAATCTCATGCAGCTTGGACAGGTGGAAAACAAAAATTAATGGATAAAGGAAGAATTTCCAAGTTCAATAAAAAATTCCAAAACTTTAAATCTAGTAGCAACAATTAATGTCAAATGCACCTTTAATGCCTATGGCAACTGCTGTATGGCTAGTTGATAATACAACACTAAGTTTTAAACAAATCGCTGAATTTTGCAGTCTACACGAAGTTGAAGTTCAAGGGATTGCTGATGGAGAAGTTGCAAAAGGAATTAAGGGATACAATCCAATCATCTCAGGTCAATTAACCAGAGAAGAAATTGAATTATCTTCTAAAGATACAGAGAGACCATTACAGATAAAAAGTACCGATGTTGAAGTTGCAAGTGATGAGAAGAGAGTTAAAAAATATATTCCTCTTTCAAAAAGACAAGACAAGCCAGATTCAGCTTTATGGTTAATTAGACAACACAATATGCTTAAAGATTCACAAATTGCAAAATTAGTTGGTATCACAAAAAATTCTGTAACGTCCATTAGAAACAAAAGCTACTGGAACTATAATAATTTAAACCCAAAAGATCCTGTAGCCCTAAATTTATTTAGTCAAAAAGATCTAGTAGAAGCATTAGAGAAAGCTGAAAGAAGAATAAAAAGAGAAAAAAAAGAAAAAGAAAAGGCAAAACAATCAAAACAAATGTCAAACATTGAATAAATTTAATAGACATCAAAATTTTATAATGGTAGTCACTCACTCTTAGAAATATTTATGAAAATAGAAGTTAAAGATAATAACATTGAACAAGCACTGAGGGTTCTCAAAAGAAAACTTCAGCGAGATGGTTTTTTTAAAGTTATAAAATTAAAAAATACTTATGAAAAACCTTCTGAGAAGAAAAAAAGAATTTTACAAGAAAACATTAAAAGAGTTAAAAAGTTAAATAAACTTAAAAATAGAATTTAACTATACCGCGGGGTGGAGCAGTCTGGTAGCTCGTCAGGCTCATAACCTGAAGGTCGGCGGTTCAAATCCGTCCCCCGCAACCAATTTCTCTAAATTTTAAAATTAGATTTTTTACTATCAACCAAAAAAGCTTTGACAGTTTCTTTGGTTAATTGATCAAAAGATTTTCCAAACTTTTCAATTTTTTCGATAATTGAAGGTGGAATTGTAATTATATGACAACCTAATTGTTTTGCTTGTAAATAATTATATGGCTCTCTTACACTTGCCCATAAAATCTCAACATTTTTAAATTTTTTTGCTAATTTAATACTTTTTACAAACTCTGGAACTGGATCCTTTCCAGTATCTCCTGCTCTTCCAGCAAAGATTGATAT
>JAFJTK010000167.1 GCA_017880265.1 Candidatus Pelagibacter sp.
ATCTTGATCACACTTCCTCAAAATAGAAAAAGTTTATATAAATCTATTTCTAATTAAAATATATTGATAATAAAATTTATGGACAAAATACAATCGCATGCAAAGTTAGTAATTATTGGAGGTGGTATAATGGGTGTAAGTCTTTTATATCATTTAACCAAAGAAGGATGGAGTGATGTAGTTTTAATTGAAAAAAGTGAACTTACTTCTGGTTCTACTTGGCATGCTGCAGGTCAGTGTCCACATATGTTAACAAGTTTGAATCTTGCAAAAATTCATCTTCATTCAACAAATCTCTATAAAAATCTTGAAAAAGAGACTGATCAGCCAACTGGTTTTCATGAAACAGGAAGCTTAAGACTTGCATATACAAATGATGATTTGGAATGGTTTGATTATACCAAAGGAATATTGGATATAGTAGGCGCTCCTTGTTCAATAATTTCTAAAGAAGAAATTCAAAAATATCATCCATTTATAAAACTTGATGGAATTAAAGGAGCATTTCTTACAACTGAAGATGGCTACACTGATCCTACTAGCACAACAAATGCAATGGCCAAAGGAGCTAGAAATGGAGGAGCTAAGATTTACAGAAAAAATAGAGTAACCGATATTAAAAAAACATCCTCAGGTGAGTGGAAAGTAATTACTGAAAAAGGAGATATAATTTGTGAGCATGTTGTAAATGCTGCTGGAAGTTTTTGTCCTGAAGTAGCTGCAATGGTTGGGTTAAAAAATGTGCCAAGTATCAATATGGTTCATCAATATCTAGTAACTGAAGCTCACCCAGAAATAGAAAAATTAGATAAAGAATTGCCTGTTGTTAGAGATCCAGACTCTTCATCTTACTTAAGACAAGAAGGCAAAGGATTATTAATTGGTCCATATGAAAAAGATGTAGCTGCCTGGGCATTAGATGGAATGGATTGGAAATTTGATATGGAATTACTAGAACCTGATTTAGATAGAATTGCTGATCATTTAGAAAAAGGCATGGATAGAATTCCTGAATTTAAAGATGTTGGAATAAAAAGAATAATATGTGGTCCTATTACTCATACACCTGATGATAATTTTTTAGCAGGACCAGCGCCTGGCCTTAAAAATTTTTGGATGTTTTGTGCTGCAAGCATTGGTATTGCACATGGAGGTGGAGCAGGAAAATATATGGCGCAATGGATTGTTCATGGAGACTCAGAAATTAACATGCAAGAATTTGAACCAAGACGTTACATGAGTTGGGTCAATAAAGATTACTCTGTTGAAAAGTCAAAGGAACAATATCGAAGAATGTATGTCACTCCAATGCCTCATGATAAAATTGAAATTGGAAGACCAATGAAAACCACACCAATATATCAAAAACTTAAAGATAAAGGTGCAGAGTATTTTGATTTATATGGATGGGAAAAACCTGATTGGTTTAATAAAGATAATGTTAAAGAAGTTTTAAGTTACAAAAGAAATAACGTTGTTCCATATATTCAAAATGAATGTGAGCATGTTCATAATCATGTTGGTATAATTGATTTAAGTACTTTTTCTAAATTTGAAATTACAGGAGAGGATAGTTATCAATTTTTAAATAGATTATGCTCGAATAGAATTCCTAAAAAGGATGGAAGTATTATTTTAACCCATGCTCTAAATGATATTGGCAGAATTCAAACTGAGTTTACAATTACTAAATTAAAAGATAATCATTATTATGCTTTATCCGCAGCTATTTCAGAAATAAGAGACTTAGATTGGTTAAATCATAATAAACAAGAAGGTGAGAGAGTTATAATTAAAAATGTAACTCTTGAAAAAGGAGTTTTAGGTTTAATAGGACCTAAATCTAGAAATGTACTTCAAAGATTAACTGATACAGATTTAAGTAATGAAAATTTTCCATGGTTAAAATCAAAGCATATAAAGATTAATAATATAGATGTAATTGCACTAAGAGTTAATTATATGGGAGAATTAGGCTGGGAGCTTCATCATTCAATAGATCAGATGAGTGAAATTTACGATCTTATCATTAAAGAAGGTGAGCAAGAAAGTATTATTGATTTTGGAACTCGAGCGATGAATTCTATGAGAATTGAAAAAGGATATAGAGGATGGGGAACTGAACTTACTCCTGAAATTAGTGTTGTTGAAGCAGGTCTTGATAAATTTTTTAATCTTGAAAAGAAAAATGAATTTAAAGGGTCTGAAGCAGTAACAAAATTAATAAAAAATGGAATAGAAACTAAGCTGGTATATCTTGAGGTTGAAGCAAAAGATGCTGATGCACATGGAAATGAACCTGTGTACTTTGATGATAAGAAAGTGGGACTTACTACTTCGGGAGCTTATGGTTTTAGAGTTAAAAAAAGTTTAGCTTTTGCATATGTGAAGCCAGATTGCGCAAAAATAGGAAATGAGTTATTTATCAAAATTCAAGGAGAAAAAATCAAAGCAAAAATAATTGATGAACCTATCTTTGACAAAAATAACGATCGATTAAGATCTTAAATCAATCCAAGTCTTATTACTGAGTTTCCAGCATCTTTGATACTATCTCGTGCTGGTTTAAATTTTATCCCTAATAAATCTTCAGCATATGAAGTGTCTGTTTGCATTAGAATACCTAGTTCAGGTACCATAAGTTTTGCAGATGAATCCAGATAACTAATTAATTTTAACATAAAGTTTGGCATTTCTTTTTTTGGTAGTTTTTTTGCGTACTGTGGAAACTCTTCTTGCATAATTTTAGAAATTTCCAGCATTTTTTTAACTTCTGAACCAATTAATAGACGTCTTCCATTTACTTTAGAATTTTTCAATGAAAGTACATGAGCTTTTGCAACATCTTTTACATCAGATATTAATATTCCAAAATTTGGAGCCATTGGATATTTTCCTTTAAGGAAAAGTTGAACATATTTAGTTGATGTATTTTCTTTATCATCTAATGCATCACCATTAACACCACCTGGATTAATAACAGTTAACTTATCTTTCATTCCTTTACTTTCCATTAAGTCCCATGCAGCTTTTTCAGCTTTAGTTTTAGATATAATATAATCGTTAGATCCACTCCATTCAGTATCTGACCAATCGTTTTCTCCAACATTGTAAGGGTTGGTTCTATTAGGCCTTTTAAACATTGCTGCAATTGATGATGTTAAAACTATTTTTTCAACATTAGCTTCTATACCTGCGTTTAGAACTCTTAAAGTTCCCCCTTTAGCAGCTGGAACTAAAGCTTCTCTATCTTTTGAACTTTTCATGGGATAAGGAGAAGCAGTGTGAATTATATATTTACAATCTTTAGCAGATTCATTCCACCCATCATCTTTTAAAAGGTCTAATTCAACAAATGATAAATTATCTATCGGAGCATGTTTACTTATCGTTTCTTTAGTTTGTTCAATTAAAGTATTATTTCTAACAGTACCTAGAACTTCATATCCAGCATTAAGTAATTCTATTGCTGTATGTTTTGCTATCCATCCACTTATTCCAGTTAATAACACTTTATCTGTCATCATATTTACTCTTTTGTTTGTTATTAGTTTTAATCTCTAATTAGTGAGATAGAAATTTTTCGGCTTCTAATGCTGCCATACAACCCATTCCAGCTGCGGTAACTGCTTGTCTAAAAGTTTTGTCTTTAACATCACCTGCAGCATAAACTCCAGGAATATTAGTTTCAGTAGAATCTGGTTTTGTTAATAAGTAACCTTCTTTATCCATATCTAATTGTTCTTTAAATAAAGATGTTGCAGGATCATGACCAATTGCAATAAACAAACCATCAACTTTCATTTCTTGAACTTCATTAGTCTTTAAATTTTTAACTTTAATCCCTGTTACATTTTTAGGTTCACCATCACCTAAAACCTCATCAACAGCGCTATCCCAAATAATTTCAATTTTTTTATTTTCCATTAATTTCTTTTGAAGCATCTTTTCAGCTCTTAATTCATCTCTTCTATGAATTAGCTTAACTTTTGATGCAAATTTTGTAAGAAACATTGCTTCTTCAACAGCAGCATTACCACCGCCAACAACAGCAACTTCTTTATCTTTAAAAAAGAAACCATCACATGTAGCACATGCAGAAACTCCAAAGCCTCTAAATTTTTGTTCAGATTCTAAATTTAACCATCTAGCTTGAGCACCAGTTGAAATAATTATACTATCTGCAGTATATTTTTGACCACTATCACCTACAGCTTCAAAGGGTTTAGATTTTAAATTTACTGAAGAGATGTGATCTTCAATCATTTCAGTTCCAACAGCTTTAGCTTGATCTCTCATTTGATCCATTAACCAAGGACCCTGAATTACATCAGCAAAACCAGGAAAATTTTCTACATCTGTTGTTGTAGTTAATTGTCCACCAGGAGCTGATCCATAAACCAAAACAGGACTTAACATTGCTCGAGCAGCATAAACAGCTGCGGTGTATCCGGCTGGACCGGATCCAATTATTAACACTTTTGTGTGTTTTGTTGGATTATCACTCATACAAAAGTTATATAAGGATAAATGGCAAAATTAAAAGGGATATTATTGACCGAAGGTATGCATGGCATGATCAGTCAAGTAGAAGGTTTGGCTAAAGCCTTGGATATAGATTTTACACACCACAAGGTTGAACTAAATCATTTTTGGAAATTAATTCCTCCAAATCTTAGCCCAGTTTCACAGAGTGTTTTTAAAAAAATTAATCATGATGATTTTGATGTGATCATTTCATGTGGACGTAAAAGTGTTATTCCTTCAATTCACTTAAAGAATACAGCAAACAAAAAAGCATTTAATATTCACATTCAAGATCCAAAAGTAGATTTAAATCATTTTGA
>JAFJTK010000170.1 GCA_017880265.1 Candidatus Pelagibacter sp.
ATGGAAACTGTTCATATTGCTGCTTACTCCCATTTGTTAGATACAATTGGAATGCCAGAGTCTGAATACTCAGCTTTCATGAAATATAAAGAGATGAAAGACAAGTATGATTATATGCAAGGTTTTGATGTTAAATCAAACCACGATATTGCAAAAACAATAGCTGTATTTAGTGCGTTTACTGAAGGACTTCAGTTGTTTGCAAGTTTTGCAATCCTTTTAAATTTTCCAAGACACAATAAGATGAAGGGAATGGGTCAGATTGTTACTTGGTCTGTTAGAGATGAAACTCTGCATTGTAATTCTATGATAAGATTGTTTAAAGATTTTATTAAAGAAAACCCTGAAACATGGACGCCTGAGCTTAAAAAAGAACTTTATCAAGCGTGCAGAACTATCATTGAGCATGAAGATGCTTTTATTGATTTAGCGTTTGAAATGGGTCCAATGGAAGGTTTAACTGCTCAAGAAGTTAAGGATTATATTCGATTTATTGCAAATAGAAGACTAGATCAATTAGGCTTGGATGCAATTTATGATGTGCAGAAAAACCCTTTAACTTGGTTAGATACGATGCTTAATGCGGTAGAACACATGAACTTCTTTGAAGGTCGTGCTACAGAATATTCTAAAGCATCAACTCAAGGTACTTGGACAGAAGCTTTTAGTTAATTCTCTAATAAATTATCTGTAATTTAGCTCCATAACTTTTCGATGCTTGCTACCTTTGTATTTAGCAAGTGGTCGAATAAGTTTATTAGCAGCGTGCTGCTCCATTATATGAGCTGACCATCCTGTAATTCTTGAAATTACAAAGATAGGTGTAAAGAAATCTGTATCAAAACCCATCAAATGATAAGTAGGGCCAGTAGGGTAGTCTACATTTGGGTGAATATTCTTTTTCTTAATCATTACTTTTTCAACGATGTCGTAGATTTTCTCAAAAGTTTTATCCTTTTTAATTTTCGCAACTTTTCCAAAATATTCTCTCATCGTTGGAACTCTTGAGTCTCCAGATTTATAAACTCTGTGACCAAATCCCATTACTACTTCTTTATTTTTAAGAGCATTATTAATCCATTTTAATGCATTTTCAGGTTTTTTAATTTTTCTCATCATATGCATTACTTCCTCATTGGCACCACCATGTAATGGACCTTTTAAACTTGCTATAGCCCCAGTTATTGCACCGTGAATATCAGACAAGCTACTAGTGATAGTTCTTGCGG
This sequence comes from Candidatus Pelagibacter sp., assembly GCA_017880265.1. The sequence goes on from JAFJTK010000170.1 coordinate 1,230, forward strand.
TAAAAGTTGAAACATTAAAACTGTGCTCTGCATACAAAATTAAAGATACATCAAATGCTTTAACAATTTCTTTTTGTGGAACTTTTCCAAAACACATATAGAAAAAGTTTTCAGCAAACGACAAATCTTTTTTTGGTTTAATAATTTTTTGACCTTTTCTAATTCTGTAAAAAGCAGCTAAAGCAGTTGGAGTTTTTGCAAAAATTCTAAGAGCTTTTCTCATATTAGCATCATGCGATGAATCTGATGTTTCTTTATCTTCTAATCCCATCACACTAACAGCAGTTCTTGCAACATCCATTGGGTGTGATTTTTTTGGCATATGCTTAATTATCTCATATAAATTCTTTGATAATTCTCTGTTATTTTTTTCTTCTTTTTCAAATTGTTTTAATTGAATTGAGTTTGGAAGGTCTTTATTTAAAATTAAGTATGCAACTTCTTCAAATCTGCAATATTCACATAAATCTTGAGCAGCATAACCTCTATAAGTTAGCGAGTTGATTTCAGGCATTACTTTTGAAACTTCTGTTTCATCAACGACTATTCCTAATAAACCTTTTTTTATATCATCACTCATTATTCGTGTCCTTCCGTACTAAAGTTATAAATTTTTTCATCAAGCGAGTTGTACTTTTCGTACTCGACTAACTCATAAAGTCTTTTTCTAGTCTGCATTTTATCAATAATATTGTTTTGATGTCCATTCGCATAAATGTCTCTTAATCCATCTTCAACATTTTTCATTGCTAATCTTTGTGTAGTGACTGGATAGATCACTATATTATATCCAAAATTCTCTAATTCCTTGTAATTAAACAGCTTTGATTTACCAAATTCAGTCATATTAGCTAATAGATAACAAGAAAGCTCCTTTCTTACTTTTTCAAAATCTTTTTCATCTTGGAGGGCCTCAGGAAAGATTATTTCAGCCCCTGCATCAATGTAAGCCTTACATCGATCAATCATTTTATCAATTCCCTCAACTCCTTTAGCATCAGACCTTGCGATTATTTTAAAATTATTATCTTTTTTAGCTGCCACACATTCTTTGATTTTAGCAACCATGGCCTCAGTCGTAATCAATTCTTTATTATCAAGATGACCACATCTTTTTCTTTCAATTTGATCTTCTAAATGAACAGCTGTAATTCCAAATTCTTCGAAAGTTTCAATAGTTTCTTTACAAGATTTAAAACCTGTATCGATATCTACAATTGTCGGTAAGTTGGTTACTCTTGAAATTAAATAAGATCTTGTACTAACATCTTGCAATGTTGTTAATCCAATATCAGGAAACCCAAGGTCATTAGCCATCACTCCACCCGAAACATAAATCGCATCATAGCCAATTTCTTCAATTAGTTTTGCAGTTAATGGATTATAAGCACCTGGTACTCTTAGAATTTTATTTGATTTTAATTTATCAACAAAATCTATTCTTTTTTGACTTGGTTCTTTTTCAACAAAATGCACTAAAAAATTCCTTTTTTTAAATTTCTTTTTAAATCACTTTTTTTAACTTCTATATTCAATTTATCTAATTCACCTGATTTTAAATTTTTTAAATTTTGAACTATTTTTAAGAAACGATCACTTTCTTTTTTATTAAGAATGCCATCTGTTAAAGTTAAAAATTTGTTAATATAATTTTGTCTCTTAAATGGTCTAGCACCATAAGGATGTGCGTCCGCTCTATCTAATTGCTCAATAATTTTTTTACCATTGTTTAAAGTGACAACAACTTTAGCACCAAAAGATTTTTTCATTGGATTTGGATCATGATATTTTTTAGTCCATTTCTTGTCTTCATAAGTTGTAATTGATTTCCAAATTTTAATAGTACTTTTTTTATTTGCTCTAGCTTTTGTATAAGATTTAACATGATGCCAATCTCCATCTTCTAATGCTACTGCAAAAATATACATAATTGAGTGATCAAGTGTTTCTCTACTAGCATTTGGATCCATCTTCTGTGGATCATTGGCACCAGTTCCAATTACATAATGAGTATGGTGGCTAGTAAATATATCAATTTTTTTAATTTGATTTAGGTTTGGTATTTTTGTTTTTAGCTTTTTAGCTAAATCAATTAATGCTTGCGATTGATATTCTGCTGAATATTCTTTTGTGTATGTCTCAAGTATAGCTTTTTTTACTTCTCCTTTTTTAGGAAGTGGAACTTTGTAATTAGCTTTTTTTCCATCCAATATTCTTGCAATAACACTATCTTCACCTTCATATATTGGGCTAGGAGCTCCTTCACCTCGCATAACTCTATCTACTGCTTCAATTGCAAGTTTACCTGCATGTGCAGGAGCGTAAGCTTTCCAACTTGAAATTTCACCTTTTCTAGATTGTCTTGTTGAAATAGTTGTGTGAAGAGCTTGTTGTACTGCTTGATATATGGTTTCAGTATTAAGTTTTAGCATTGAACCAAGACCAGCAGCAACGCTTGGCCCTAAATGAGCTATGTGATCAACTTTATGTTTATGTAGACAAATTCCTTTAACTAGATTTACCTGAACTTCATAGGCTGTAATAATTCCACGTAATAAATCTAATCCACTAATTTTATTCTGTTGAGCAACTGCTAGTAGAGGTGGAATATTATCACCTGGATGACTGTAATCAGCAGCTAAAAAAGTGTCATGAAAATCAAGTTCTCTAACCGCAGTTCCATTTGACCATGCTGCCCACTCACAATCAAATTTAAGTTTTGAGCTCACACCAAATAAAGTTGCACCATTTTTTCTAGAATGTTTTAACGCCATTTCTCTTGAAGAAATTACAGGTTTTCTATTCAGTGAAGCTATTGCAACAGAAGCATTGTCAATAATTCTATTGATAACCATTTCAATAGCGTCTTTATTTAATTTTGCATTGTCACTTGCAATCTCTGCTATCTTCCAAGCAAGTTGCTTTTTCTTAGGAAGGTTAATTTTAGATGGATAAACTTTAACTGTATGTAATAACAAAATAACTCCTTAATAGTGATTTTGTTTTAATAGTTAAAAAAAATTAATCAATATTAAAGATATTTAGATATTATTTTTTCAATACCAATGAAGTCTTTTATGAGGTGGTTATGATAAATTTCTTCTGATCTTTTTTCAGTATATCCATATTTAAGTAAAATCATTGGAATTTCAGCTTCTTTAGCTGCATTTGCATCTGTTTCGCTATCACCTATCATTATTGATTTGTTTTTATCACCATTTATGATTTCTATAGTCCTAAGCAAATGTCTTGGATCTGGTTTACAGTATTCAAAAGTATTATGTCCCGAAACATATTCAAAAAAGTCATAAATTTCAATTTTTTTTAAAAGATCAATTGCCAAATGTTCAGTTTTATTAGTACAAACTGCCATTGATATATTTTGATTTTTACACCATATTAAAAATTCTTTAACACCATTAAGAAGAGTGCTCTCATGTAAAATATTTTTTTTATAAAAAGATAAAAATTCATCTGTCATTTCATTCTTAATTTTCTCATCAAACCATTCCCATTTGCCATTACCTTTTGCCATAATAGCTTTAGCACCTTTGCCAACAGCATTTTTTAATTCATTTATAGATTTTGTTGGATAGCCAAATTTTT
>JAFJTK010000174.1 GCA_017880265.1 Candidatus Pelagibacter sp.
TAATATTAGAATAATTTTTTTCATAACTTATTTCCAAAATTTTCTATCTCAATCAAGTTACTAAATTGTTCAAGAACATCAGTTTTAAAATCATAAAAGTCTGTTTTTTTAATTGCATATCTAAGTTTTGCTGATCTTGATGGTAAGTTTTCACTAATCTCTTCATCAGAAGGTGTAATTGCTTTTTTTTCATTTAATTTAAGTAATGTTTCTGGCTGTTCTGTAATTGGAGCATATCTTGATATACTTTTTTTCTCAGAAAGACTTTTGAAAAAATATTTTACAATTTTATCTTCTAATGAATGGAATGTAACTACGGCTAATACACCATCTTTCTTTAAAACCTTGGTTGCATTAATAAGTCCAAAAATTAATTCACTTATTTCTCTATTAACTAAAATTCTTAAAGCTTGAAAAACTTTTGTAGCACTATGAACTTTAAAGTTTTTTTTTCTTTTTGTTTTATCTATAATTTCAACAAGTGTTTGGGTGTCTATTTTTTTCTTAGATCTTTCTTTGATAATATTTCTAGCTATGAATTTACTTTCTTTTTCTTCTCCAAAAAATTTGAATATTTTGTCTAACTCTTTTTCATCAAGTTTATTAACTACATCTTCAGCAGAATAATTATTTAAACCCATTTGCATATTCAAGTTGCCTTTAGACTCAAATGACAGTCCCTTTTTAGGATCTTTAATTTGAACATAAGAATAACCAAGATCAAATATTATTCCTTTAACATTTTCGTTTTTCAGTTTTAGATTGTTTAGTTGACTAAATTTAATGTTTTTAAATAAAAACCTCTCATCAAATTTATCTTTTAACTGATTGGCTTTTATTTCACTTTCGATATCTCGATCTAAAGCTATTACTTTAGTATTTTCAAATTCTAGTATTTTTTTTGAATAACCACCTTGACCAAAAGTACAGTCGATAAAGGTGCCACCATATTGAGGGGAAATAATGCTAATAATTTCTTTTAGCAGTACCGGATAATGCTTTTGTACTTCCGGTACTATGGTGGCGTCCATTTATTTCTTTGAAGACCATTAATTTTTTTGTCTTCTTAAGAACGCTGGTATTTCAAGATCATCATCCTCTTCATCACTTGAAGATAATAAGTCATCTGAGCTTGAATTTTCAGTTTCTGAACTAAATAAATCTGGTGCATCTGAGTCAACACCAAATTCTTTAAGATCATTAGAAACATCCTCTTGAATACTCTCTTCAACTGTTTGCTCTTGAGTTGAGTCCATTGCTTCTTGAGTAAAAGATTTTTCCATTTCATTAACAGAACTATCTTCAACAACACTTTCTGTTTCAAGACTGTTGCTATGAACTATCTCTTCATTTGTAACACTTGAATTAATCTGTTCTTGAGTGTGCTCCTGAACAATTTCATTCTCAACTTTGAGTGCATTTGCACCATGTGAAACAGGATTAGAAATCGTATTAGAAAAGTTAAATGATGCTGATGATCCAATGTTAGAAAAATCTGAATATCCAGGATTTCTATTTTGAATACGATGAACCATGTTTATCACAGATTTAGTTTCGGGCTGCTGACCATCTAACGATGTAGCAACAATTGAAACTCTCATTTTTCCATCTAATTCAGCATCAGTTATCGCACCAATTATTAATTCTGCTTCTGGATCAACCTCAGCTCTAACTTTATTAACTGCTTCATCAACTTCAAAAAGTTTAAGGTCTTTGCCGCCAGTAATATTAACAAGTAATCCTTTTGCACCTTTAAGAGTATAATCATCAATCAAAGGATTGCTCACTGCCATCTCTGCTGCTTTAAGCGCTCTTCCTTCACCTTCTGCTTCACCAGTTCCCATCATTGCTTTACCCATTGAAGCCATAACAGTTTCTACATCAGCAAAATCAAGATTGATTAAACCTGGTCTAACCATTAAATCAGTTATACTTTGAACACCATGCATTAGAACATTATTTGAAAGATTAAATGAGTCTTCAAATGTTGTTTGTTCATTTGCAATTTTAAATAAGTTTTGGTTTGGAATTACAATAATTGTATCAACATGTTTTCTTAATTCTTCCAAACCTTGTTGTGCTCTTCTCATTCTTGAGGGGCCTTCATATAAAAATGGAAGAGTTACAACACCTACCGTTAAGATATTTAATTCTTTTGCAGCTCTAGCGATTACATGAGCAGCACCAGTGCCCGTTCCACCACCCATACCAGCAGCAATAAAAACCATATTCGCACCTTGCAAGGTATTTACGATTTCGTTTAAAGACTCATCAGCTGCCGCTTGACCAATATCAAGTTTTGCACCAGCACCTAAACCTTTAGTTAAATTTAATCCAATTTGAATTCTTGTTTTACATTTACTTAACTTTAAATCCTGTGCATCAGTATTCACTGCAATAAATTCTACACCTTGTAGATTATTTTCAATCATTTCATTAATTGCATTTCCACCTGCTCCTCCAACTCCCATTACTAAAAGTCGTGGTTGTAGTTCTTTAATTTCTGGTGCTTTAAAGTTAATTGTCATCTGTTATTTCCCCTCATTGTTGTTAAAATGTTTTTCCCATTTAAGGTTTGCTCGGTTTAGATTTGCTTTTTTTCTTGCAGTTACCTTAAATTTTTCAAATGCTGTTGGCTCCCAAATTTGGAAGGTTTGACCTTGACCAACAAATAACATGCTATTTTTAATTTTTGCATGTTTTAATAATTTTGATGAAAGTGAAATTCTGCCTTCACTATCAAATTGTAAATTAGTGCTTTCAGCTAAAATAGATGTTGCAAAGAAATCTCTTTTTTCTTCAAATGGATTTAAAGAGTCTATTGCTGAAGAAATTTTTTCAATTCTATCTTGAGAGCATGCTTCAATCGATGAATTATTAAATGACGGATAACAAATAACACCATTATAACCTAAATTAGATAAATGAGATCTAAAACTAGCAGGCACGGAAACCCTTCCTTTTTTGTCTAATTTGTTCTCGTAAGTCGATAAAAACATATATTTTATAATTTTTAAATTCCATATATGGGAATATATGGGAATATATGGGTAATTAGATATAGTGTCAATTACTGATTATCATTAGCTTTTCTGCTAATGTTAACAACTTTGGTTATCAAATGCCTGTGATTGATCAATATATTAAAAAACTTATAATTCCTGAAAAGAATAGAAATACAGAACATTATTGAATCAACGGTGAGTCAAAACATGAACATTTGTGTTTGATGTGGTTTGCAGTGTGAATAAATTTGCCAGATAAACTATAAGCCGGGTTCTGTCATTTAAACCTATCATTTGTCTAGGCTTAAGATCACTCTTAAGCTCAAGCAACTAACCCTGATGACTAGCCAAGGACGGCTTTTAGTTTTGCAACAATGTCATCTCTACTTAGTCTTGCTCCCAGTGGGGTTTTCCAGCGTTCATTGTTACCAATAGAACCGGTGTGCTCTTACCACACCTTTTCACCCTTGCCATGTTATGGCGGTTTATTTTCTGTGGCACTATCCCTAGGGTTTCCCCCGCCAGGAATTACCTGGCACTGTGTCCTTGTAGAGCCCGGACTTTCCTCTTTAAAAAAAATTAAAGCGATAAGTCATTTATCTGGCAGAGTTATCTTATTACTTAAATATAAAACTACAAGAAATTTTAATTGAATTTTTTTACTAAATTTTGACTTATAGCTAAACATTCATCGTCGATTTTACCATTTATCAATTCTTGTCTAAACCTTCTTTGAAAAGCACAAGTTATTAAGTTTAAAAATTGATCTTTTTTTAATTTTGTTGGGCTTTTAATTGAGTATCCAATTTTTGATAAATTTTTAAAAAATTTTTTTTTATTAATTAAGTTTAATTTTTTTCTTCTTTTTTTAATAAGAATTCGATTTGATAATGAATGCCACTTACCAATTCCTAATTTAGCAAAATATTTCCATGGAAACTTTTCACCAGGATCTTTTTTTCTAGTAGGAGCAATATCTGAATGGCCTAAAATATTTTTTTGATTTATTCTATATTTTTTAATTAAAAATTGACTTAATCTTTTTAAAGATTGAATTTGTTTTTTAGAAAATTTTTTATAATTATAGTCATGCCCAGGGTTACTTATTTCAATTCCAATTGAATGCTTATTTAAAGATTTAAAATTTTTCCATGACGATACCCCAGCATGCCAGGCTTCATAAAGATCTGGTACCATAACAACTATTTCTCCATTGTTTTTGATTAAATAATGACAGCTTACTTTTGATTTAATGTCTGTAAGTCTTTTTATTGCTTCCGATTCTTTTTTCATTCCTGTATAATGAAATATAATAAACTTAATTTGACTTAATTTTCTTTTTCTTGCTTCAAAATTTGGCGAATAATTTAAAGTTTTACGCATAGTTAATTTTGTTTTAAATTTAGTCTTTTTATAAACATTTTATAGACATTTTTTAAAATTAAATGTTATTTCACTAAGATTGATTATGTATTATAAACTTATCAAGATGAAAAAATTTATTATAACTGCAATTTGTATCTTTTCGTTTGTATTTAATGCATACGCAGGATCAGATGGTGAATTGGCCTTAAATAAGGATGAACCTAAAAAAATAAAAGATTGTTTCGAAAAACTGAATAGAGCGACTTTTTCATTTAATCAAGGATTAGATAAAGCAATAATCAAACCAATTGCAAAAGGGTATAGAAATTTACCTGTTCCAATCCAAAAAGGCACAAAAAATGCAGTTACAAACTTATCAACTTTAATAACAATACCTAATAATGTTTTACAAGGAGACGTTAAAACAGCA